>JAFEDV010000468.1 GCA_018241475.1 Pseudomonadota bacterium
GAACATCGCCGCGCTCTACGTGGCTTCAGCGGCGGACTGGCGTCGGCAAGGCCAATGACCGCGCCAGCCGTCGCCGGCGCGCACCCGCTGCCCTTGAACCGGACGATGATCGTCGCCTCGGTGATGCTGGCGACCATCCTCACTGCGCTCGACGCCACCATCGCCAACGTCGCGCTGCCGCACATGGCGGGTTCCGTCTCGGCGTCGCAGGAGCAGATCGCCTGGGTGCTCACCTCGTACATCGTGGCCAGCGCCATCTGCACGCCGATCACCGGCTGGCTCTCCGCCCGCTTTGGCCGCAAGCGGCTGCTGGTCATCGCGGTGACCGGCTTCGTCGCGGCTTCGGCGCTGTGCGGCGCCGCGCAGAACCTGCCGCAAATCGTTCTGTTCCGTGTCGCGCAAGGCGCCTTCGCGGCGCCGCTCATCCCGATGTCGCAAGCGCTGATTCTCGATATCTTCACATTGAGCGAGCGCGGTCCGGCGATGGCGATCTGGGGCGTGGGCGTGATGGTGGCGCCGATCGTCGGCCCGGTGCTCGGCGGCTGGCTCACCGATTCCCTGAGCTGGCGCTGGGTGTTCTACATCAACTTGCCGGTGGGCGTGCTCTGCCTGCTCGGCATCATGACGTTCATTCCCGACACCGAGCCGGACCGGGGTCGAAAATTCGACATTGTGGGGTTTTCGCTGCTCGCACTGGCGATCGCGGCGGTGCAGCTCATGTTCGACCGCGGCCAAAGCCAGGGCTGGCTCGATTCGGGCGAGATCATAGCGGAAGCCTGCATCGCCTTCCTCGCGCTCTGGTTCTCGCTAGTACACTCGTTCACGAGCGCCAAGCCGTTCCTGCCCTTGAGCATCTTCACGGCCAGAAATTTCTCCACCGCCAGTATTCTCGGCGTGATGGTGGGCGTCGTCATCCTTTCGGTCAGCGCGTTGTTGCCGACTATGTTGCAGAGCGAGTACGGCTATTCGGTGCTGCAGGCAGGCATGCTCACGGCGCCACGCGGTTTCGGCAGCATTGCATCGATGCTGGTGGTGGGCCGCCTGATCGGCCGCGTGGACACGCGCATCCTGCTGATCGTCGGCCAGGGAATCTTCGCGGCAAGTTTCTTCCACATGAGCCTGTTCACGTTGGACACCTCCGCTTTCGAGGTGATCGCCAACGGAGTGTTCCAGGGTCTCGGTACTGGGCTGGTGTTCCTGCCGCTGACGACGATGGCGTTCGCCACGCTTGCGCCGGAGACGCGTGGAGACGCAACCAGCTTCTATACACTGATGCGCAATCTCGGCGGCAGCGCCGGCATTTCGATCATGTTCGCGATGCTGGTGAACTTCGCCGCCGCCGCTCGCGTGCAACTGGTCGATCCCTATTCGCCCGAAAACGCGATGATCCAGCCGAACACATTGCCATGGCCGATGAGCATCACCGATCCTACCGGCGTCGTCGTGCTGTCGGCGCAGGTCGATCACCAAGCGTCGATGCTCGCCTACACGCAGGTATTCCATCTGATGTTCATGGTGACGCTGGCGATGATGCCGCTGGTCATGCTGATGCGCGTGCCGAAGGAGGCGCCGGCGTCGCGACGCCGCGAGCCGGCGGCGGTCGAGCACTGATCCAATTTCTCGCAGCATCCCAACTGCGCGTTCCGGGGCGCCATCGCTCGCCTTTACAGCCCTGTAATCGAAGGGAATTTCCCGGTGGGCGGATACTCCGCCCCACGACTCGCGTTGCGGTTCTCTCCCTGGGTCTTTATATCGTCTAACGATAAATCTTGGCGGCGATCGAGGGGCGCCCTGTGAACGACAGATCCGACCAACTGCGATCGCTCAGGATCGAGCGCTCAAGCGCCGACGATCAGGGTGAAGATTCCGGCGGCGGCATGCCTCGCTGGGCGATGCCGGCCGGCATCGCCATAGCGGCGCTCATTGTCGGCGGGCTTGGCGCCTGGTTCTTGAAACCGGCGCCGCCGGCGCCGGCGCAAGCGCCGGCGGAAGCATCGACCTCCGCGGCGACAAACGCCAGCGGCTCAACCGCATCGGGCAGCCTCGTGGCGTCGGGCTACGTTGTGGCCCGCCGCGAAGCCACCGTCGCATCGGAAACCACTGGCCGCTTGATCGAAGTGCGCGTCGAAGAAGGCCAGCACGTGCGGCGCGGTGAAGTCATCGCGGTGCTCTCGCCCACGCTCGCGCGCGCGGAATTTGCGAGCGCGCAAGCCCGCGCCGTCGCCGCCGACGCCAACCTTTCCGAAGCCCAGCGCCAACTCGAGCGCACGCGCACGCTTCGCCAGCAAGGCTTCGCCAGCGAGGCTGCGCTGACCGGGGCGCAATCGGCGTACGACGCAGCGGCCGCAACGCGCAACGCCGCGCACGCCGATGCCACCAGCGCCAGCGCGCGGCTCGGCTATTTTCAGATTCGAGCGCCGTTCGACGGTGTTGTCGTCGACAAGGCGGCGCAAGTGGGCGAAATGATCTCGCCGCTTTCGGCTGGCGGCGGCTTCACGCGCACGGGCATTTGCACCATCGTCGACATGTCGAGCCTCGAAATCGAGGTGGACGTGAGCGAATCCTATATCGCGCGCGTGCATGAAGGGCAGCGCGTCGAAGCCACGCTCGACGCCTATCCCGATCAAACCTTTCCCGCGCACGTGATCGCGACCATCCCCTCGGCTGACCGCTCACGCGCCACCGTGCGCGTACGCATCGGCTTCGATCACCTCGACCCGCGCATCCTTCCCGAAATGGCGATCAGCGTCCGTTTCCTCGCGGACGATTCCGCGCCGCACTGACTTGAGTTTTGGAGAGCCGCATGACCGACCTCATCCGCCTAACCGACGTGGAAAAAACCTACACGCGCGGCAAAGAGAAGATCGCCATCTTCGAACGGCTTTCCATGCACATCCCGCAAGGCGACTTCATCGCCATCATGGGACCATCGGGTTCGGGCAAGACAACGCTTCTGAACCTCCTCGGCGGCACCGATCGCGTGACGCGCGGGCAGATCGAGTTCGACGGCAAGCGCATCGACAAGATGAACGAGGGCCAGCTCACCAACTGGCGGGCGCAGAATGTCGGTTTCATTTTCCAGTTCTACAATTTGATGCCGATCCTGACGGCGGCGCAGAATGTCGAGCTGCCGCTGCTGCTCACCAATCTGTCCCAGAGCAAGCGTCGCGAAAACGTCAAGACCGCACTCAACATTGTCGGCCTCTCGGATCGCGCTCGCCACAAGCCGCGCGAAATGTCTGGCGGCCAGCAGCAGCGCGTCGCCATCGCGCGCGCCATCGTCGCCGACCCCAAGCTTCTCCTCTGCGACGAGCCGACCGGCGACCTCGACCGCACCACGGCCGATGAAGTGCTCGGCACGCTGCAACTCCTGAATCGCGACCTCGGCAAAACCATTGTCATGGTCACCCACGACGCCGCTGCGGCCAAGTTCGCCAAGCGCATCCTGCATCTCGACAAGGGCCACTTCAACGAGCAGGAGCTGGCGGCATGAACGACCTCACGCTCATGCGTAAGAATCTCTGGCGCAAGCCGGTGCGGACGACGCTGCTCTTGATCTCGATCATGATTGCATTCCTGCTCTTTGGCGTGCTGGTCAGCTTCAACGTCGCAATTACCGACGTGCGCACTGCGCCCAACCGCATGGTGACGCTCTCGAAGATCAATTTCACGGAATCGCTGCCGATCGCCTATTACGATCGCGTTTTGCACACCGACGGCGTGCTCGCGGCCACGCACATGAATTGGTTCGGCGGCTATTATCAGGATCCGCGACGCGGCTTCCTCGCGGTTTTCGCGGTCGATCCCGATTCCTATCTTCGCGTCTACCGAGACGATCTGCACCTGACCCCGCAGGCGCGCGAGACCTTCCTGCATGAGCGCACCGCCCTGCTCGTGCCGCGCAATATTGCGGAGCGCTATGGCTGGCGCGTCGGCCAGCACATTCCGATCAATTCGAACATCTTCACCAACGGCACGAACGGCGGCCATGTATGGGATTTCACCGTCGCCGGCATTTTCGAGACGCCGGACGGCAACAGCCAGGCCAACAGCGTGCTCATCCGCTACGACTATTTCAACGACACGATCACGTTCGGGAAAGACCGTATCGGCTGGATTTCGTTCCTGACCACGTCGGCGACGGTCAATGACCGCGTAGCGCATGCGATCGACGCGCGTTTCGCCAATTCGCAGGACGAAACCTCGACTCAGGACGCAGCGGCGTTCAACCGTTCCTTCGCCGCCCAGCTCGGCAACATTGCGCTGGTGGTGACGCTCGTGGTCGGCGCCGCCTTCGCAGCGATCCTGCTCATCGTCGGCACGACCATGGCGCTGGCGGTCCGCGAGCGGACCAAGGAAGTCGGCGTGCTGAAGACGCTGGGCTTCTCGAGTGGGCGGGTCCTGCGCATGGTGTTGGGGGAATCGATGCTGCTGTCGCTTCTTGGCGCAGCACTCGGGCTGCTCGCGGCGGCAGGCGTGCTCTACATCTTCTCCCGCATCAACGGCGGCGGCGGCGGTGGCGGCGGACTCCACCTTTATCCGAGCGTGGTTGGCGTCTCCGCGGCGATCGCGCTGGCGCTGGGGCTGGTGACGGGGCTGCTACCTGCGCTCTCCGCCTATCGCATGAACATCATCGAAGCGCTCGGGCGCCGCTAAGGAGATCGATCCATGGCCTCTCTCTTCAAGCAGGTCGGCGCCGTCACCTCGATGAACGTGCGGTCGATTCCGCAGCGCGCGGCGATGTCGATCGCCAGCATCGTGGCGGTGGCGCTGGCGATCAGCGTGCTCTTGTTCTTCCTGGCTTTGAGCCACGGTCTTTCGCAGACGGTGGAGGGCTCCGGCTCGAACGATGTCGCCATCGTGCTGCGTGACGGCGCCGGCGCCGAATTGAACAGCGTCGTGACCCGCGATCAGCTCAACATCATCGCCCAGGCGCCGGGGGTCGTGCATCGTGGCCAGACGCCCATGGTTTCCGGCGAACTGCTGGTCATCGTCGACGGCAAGAAGCGCTCGACCAACACCAACGCCAATATGCCGTTCCGCGGCATCGGCCCTGAAGGCCTGGCGTTGCGACACAATGTGCACATCGTGCAAGGCCGGATGTTCCGGCCGGGGACCAACGAAATCGTCGTCGGCGCCGGGCTGCTGCGCGAATTCTCCGGCTTCGAATTCGGGCGCACGATACGTTTGCGCGGCACCACCTGGCAAGTGGTCGGCGTGTTCGAGGCGCCGGGCACGGTATTCGACTCCGAATTGTGGGCGGACGTGGCGGTGACGCAGAGCCTGTTCAACCGCCCCAACGTCTTCCAGACCATGCGCGTGCAAATGACGAGCCCGGCGGCAGTGCAATCGCTGAAGCGCTTCGTGCATGACGACCCACGCTTGCAGCTGCAGGTGCTGAGCGAGCGCGAGTACTATGCGCAGCAAGCCTCGCAATCGACCAACGGGTTCACGATCATCGCCTGGTTCCTCGGCGTGGTGATGGCGATCGGCGCGCTGGCGGGCGCGCTCAACACCATGTACGCCTCGGTGGCGGCGCGCTCGGCGGAAATCGCCACGCTGCGGATCATCGGCTTCTCTGGGTATGCCGCCTTCTTCGGCACCATGGTGGAGGCGTTGATGCTCTCCGCCCTGGGCGGCGTGCTCGGGCTGGTTATCGCCTTCATCGCCTTCAACGGGCGCACGACTTCGACCTTGAGTTCGGGCTTCACGCAATTGGTGTTCAAGTTCGAGCTCTCGCCGGGGATCGTCATCAGCGCGGTTGTCGTGGCCATCATCATCGGCGTATTTGGCGGCTTCCTGCCCGGCATCCGTGCGGCGCGGGTGCGGCCGCAGCTGGAACTGGCGGCGCAATAGGAACGCAAGGCCGGCTGGCGGCGCTGCGCTGGCCTTGCGTTGCGCCGATAGTTCATATATAAACTATCCTATGCGCATCGCCTGCGTCGGCGGCGGCCCCGCCGGGCTCGTCTTCGCCATCTCCATGAAGTTGCGCGATCCCGCGCATGACATCACTGTGTTCGAACGCAACGAACCCGGCGACACCTTCGGCTGGGGCGTGGTCTTCTCCGATCAGACCATGGACAATCTGCGCGCCAACGACCCCCAGAGCGCCGCCGCGATCGAAGCCGGCTTCGCGCACTGGGACGACATCGACGTCCATATCCACGGCCAGACCATCACCTCCTCCGGCCACGGCTTCGTGGGCATCGGCCGCAAGCGGCTCTTGAACATCTTGCAGGATCGCGCCCGCGAGCTTGGCGTGCGCTTGCAGTTTCGCACCGAGATCGAAGTCGAGCCGGCGCTCTTCGCCGAATATGATCTTGTCGTCGCCAGCGACGGCGCCAACAGCAAGTTCCGCACCGCGTTCGCCAAGGATTTCCAGGTCGATATCGACATCCGGCCGAACAAATACATCTGGCTCGGCGCCGACAAAGCCTTCGCGGCTTTCACCTTCGCGTTCGAGCGCACCGAACACGGCTGGATCTGGGCGCACGCCTACAAGTTCGACGACAACGCCTCGACCTTCATCGTCGAGTGCAGCGAAGCGACTTGGCGCGCCGCGGGCTTCGACGCGATGAGCCAGGACGAGACCTGCCGCGCCGCCGAGCGGCTCTTCGCCAAATATCTCGACGGGGCGGCGCTCTCAACCAACGCCAAACACCTGCGCGGCTCAGCCTGGCTCAATTTCCCACGCATCGTTTGCCAGAACTGGTCGCGCGGCAACCTGATCCTGATGGGGGACGCGGCGCACACGGCGCACTTCTCCATCGGCTCCGGCACCAAGCTTGCAATCGAGGACGCGATAAAACTCGCGGACGTGTTGCATGGCGGCAAGCCTCTGACGGAGGCGCTCGCTGAATATCTGGCCGAACGTCAGGTCGAAGTGTTGAAGCTGCAGAATGCCGCGCGCAACTCGACGGAGTGGTTCGAGCATGTTGACCGCTACGCCAATCTGCAGCCGATCCAATTCGCCTATTCCCTGCTCACCCGTAGCCAGCGTGTCAGCCACGAAAATCTGCGTTTGCGTGACAAGAGCTTCGTGCGCAATGTCGAAACCTGGTTCGCCGGCAAGGCGCTTTCCGACAATCCGCCCCCGCCGATGTTCGCGCCGATGCGGTTGCGCGAGATGGAGATCGCCAATCGCGTCGTGGTTTCGCCGATGTGCATGTATTCGGCCGAAGACGGGCTCGTGAACGATTTCCACCTTGTCCATTACGGCGCGCGCGCCATGGGCGGCGCCGGGCTCCTGTTCACCGAGATGACCGACGTCAGCGCCGATGCACGCATCACCCCGGGCTGCGCCGGCATGTACGCGCCCGAACACGTCGCCGCGTGGAAGCACATCGTCGATTACGTGCACAAGCATTCGAGCGCCAAGTTCGCTTTGCAGCTCGCGCATGCCGGCCGCAAAGGCTCGACCTGCGTGCCTTGGGAGGAGGACTTCGCCGATCAACCGCTGCCGGAGGGCAATTGGGAGATCATCGGGCCTTCCGCCATCCCCTGGTCAGACCGCAACGCCGTTCCCCGTGCAATGACCCGCGCCGACATGGATCGCGTCACGGCAGACTTCGTGCGCGCGACGCTGATGGGCGAGGAAGCCGGTTTCGACATGCTCGAACTGCATTGTGGCCATGGCTACCTGCTCTCCTCCTTCCTGACGCCGCTCAGCAACCAGCGCACGGATGAATATGGCGGCAACATCGAGAACCGACTGCGCTATCCGCTGGAGATCTTCGAGGCGATGCGGGCGGTGTGGCCAAAGCACAAGCCGATGAGCGTGCGCATCTCCGCTACGGATTGGCATGAGGATGGCGTCACTGCGGAAGACTCCATCGCCATCGCCCAGGCTTTCGCCAATGCCGGCGCCGATCTGATCGATGTGTCGGCAGGACAAACCTCCGAACTGGCGCGGCCCGTGTATGGGCGAATGTTCCAGACTCCGTTCTGCGACAGCATCCGCAACGAGGGCCATGTGCGCACCATGGCGGTCGGCAACATTTTCGAGCCGGACCACGTCAATTCCATTCTGGCGGCCGGGCGCGCCGATCTTTGCGCGCTGGCGCGCCCGCATCTGGTCGATCCGTTCTGGTCGATGCGCGCCGCCGCGGAGCTTGGCTGGAATGGCGTTGAAGCCCCGAAGCAATATCGGCAAGGTTATGCGCAAATGAAACGCAACATAGCGCGCAGGGAAGCGGAACTGAAAGCATGAGTGAGGGCCGGCACGCATTCATCACCGGCGGCGGCTCCGGCATCGGCCTCGCTGCCGCGCATGCGCTGGCGGCAACCGGCGCGAAACTCACGCTCGCCGGAAGAAACCTCGAAAAGGTGAGCGCTGCAGCCGACGAATTCGAATTCGCGCATGCCGTCGCGTGCGACGTCACCGATGAAGCCAGCGTCGATGCCGCGTTCGACGCTGCGCGCGATCGCTACGGGGCCGTCGACATTCTCATCAACAATGCCGGCCAGGCGCCCTCCGCGCCGTTCAAACGCACGACGCTGGAATTCTGGAACAAGGTGCTGGCGACCAATCTCACTGGCGCCTTCCTCTGCACACACGCCGCGCTGCCAGACATGCTCGACCGCAAATGGGGCCGCATCGTCAATGTCGGCTCGGTGTGTTCGCTCAGGGGCTACGCCTATGTGAGCGCCTATGTCGCGTCCAAGCACGGCTTGCTTGGATTCACGCGCGCGCTGGCGCATGAGACGGCGAAGCAAGGCGTCACCGTCAACTGCGTCTGCCCCGGCTATGTCGACACGCCGATCATCGCCGAATCGGTCGAGCGCATCAGGGAGAAGACATCGTTGAGCGCCGAAGAAGCGCACGCCTCGCTCATCCAATTCAATCCCATGGGCCGAATCATCGCGCCGGAGGAAGTGGCCTCGGCCATCGCCTATCTCTGCACGGATGCAGCAGCGTCGATCAACGGCGCCGCGCTGCCGATTACCGGGGGCGAGATTTGACGACCGTTTGCAGGTTGGAGCGCGCGGCTCCGCCGCGCTCCCGCTTTCGAAGCGTGGCGACCAATGGCTGACGCGCGCGATTCCATACGCCTTTCGCTCCGGCTCATCGCGACGAGCCGGCTGATCGAACGCGAAGTGGATTCGCTGATGCGGGCGCGCTTCGGCGCCACCATAGCCCGCTTCGATTTCCTGTCGGCTCTCGATCGTCATGGCGCGCTGACGCTCGGCGAAGTGTCGCAATATCTGCTCGTCTCTAACGGCAACGTCACCCAGCTGCGCACGCGACTCCTGGAGGACGGTCTTATCGAGACTGAAGCCGATGAAAACGATCGCCGCGTCCAGCGCGTGCGATTGACGCCGCGCGGGCAAGGCGTATTCAACAAGATGGCCAAGGCGCACGCGGCCTGCGTCGATCGCCTGCTCGGCGATGTTTCGCCGGCCGGCAAACAGGCGCTGACGCGGCTGCTCGATGACGCCAAGACCTCGATCCGCCGCAAGCTCGAATTGGAGGCGACGCCATGATCAACGACGCGTGGAAGGCGGCGGACTACCGCGCCGAACACTTCTTGTGGAGCGTCGAGGATCGCGTCGCCAGCATTACCCTCAATCGGCCCGAGCGAAAAAATCCGCTGACCTTCGAGAGCTACGCCGAACTGCGCGATCTGTTCCGCCGCCTGACCTATGCCGATGACGTGCGCGCTGTGGTGATCGCCGGCGCCGGCGGCAATTTCTGCTCCGGCGGCGACGTCCATGACATCATCGCCCCGCTCACGAAGATGACAATGCCCGAACTGATGCGCTTCACGCGCATGACGGGCGATACGGTGAAGGCGATGCGCGGCTGCCCGCAGCCGATCGTCGCCGCCGTGGAAGGCGTGTGCGCGGGCGCCGGCGCGATCCTCGCCATGGCGAGCGACGTCCGCTTCGCTTCGGCGACGGCAAAGACGGCGTTCCTGTTCACGCGCGTGGGGCTCGCGGGCTGCGACATGGGCGCATGCGCGCTCCTGCCGCGCCTCGTCGGCCACGGCCGCGCCCGCGAACCCCTTTACAGCGGCCGCGCCATGAGTGCGGAGGAAGGCGCGGCTTGGGGCTTTTTTAATCGTGTTGGGGATAAGCCGCTCGATGAAGCCCGCGCGTTCGCCCACGACCTCGCGCATGGCCCGGCCTTTGCGCACGCCATGACTAAGAACCAACTTAACATGGAATGGAATATGAGCCTCGAGCAGGCGCTCGAGGCCGAGGCGCAAGCGCAGGCCATCTGCATGCGGACCAAGGATTTCGAGCGCGCCTACGCGGCATTCGCATCGAAGCAAAAGCCGGTGTTCGAGGGCGATTGATGAGCGCGCATGTCGATACTTTCGTGCTCGACAACCTCTCGCCCCGCGAGATGTGGCCGGAGATGCGCTTCACGTTGCCGGAGCTTCAGTTTCCGGAGACTTACAACGCCAGCTCAATTCTAGATCGCGCTATTGGGCAGAAGCTCGGCGCCAACAACGCCGTGCTCCTCGCATCGGAGGCGCTCACGTACGACATGCTTTTGGCCGAGGCGTCCCGCATCGCGCACGTCCTGACGCATGATTTCGGAGTGGTTCCTGGCAATCGGGTGCTGATCCATGCGTCCAACACACGGCTTTCGATCGCAGTTTGGTGGGGCGTGCTGCGCGCCGGCGGCGTCGCCGTCGGCGCCATGCCGATGCTGCGGCCGCCGGAACTCGCGGTTATCCTCAACAAGGCGCAGGTTTCGCACGCCATTGTCGACACCCATCGCGTCGCCGAACTCGAACGGGCGCGTGAAGACGCGCCGGTGCTGAAACGCATCTTACCCACTGACGAACTCGCTCAGCGCGTGGCGGCCGCGCCAAGCTCCTTTCCCGCCGTGGCCACGGCCGCTGATGATCCGGCGCTCATTGCCTTCACCTCCGGCACCACCGGCACGCCGAAGGGCTGCGTGCACTTCCATCGCGACATCGCGGCCATGGCGGAGACATTCTCCCGTCACGTGCTGCGGCCGAAGCCGGCCGATGTCTTCATCGGCACGCCGCCGCTGGCGTTCACGTTCGGACTTGGCGCCGGCGTCGTCTTTCCGGCCAGCGTCGGGGCGGCGACGGTGGTGTGTGAAAAGCCCGGCTTCGAGGTGCTCGCCGACAGCATCGAAAAGCACAGAGCTACGACGCTCTTCACCTCACCCACCGGCTATCGCGCGCTGATGCGGCATGACATGAGCAAGCTCGCATCTCTGCACACATGCGTCTCCGCCGGCGAGCATCTGCCGCGCGCAACATCCGACCAGTGGTTCGAACGCACCGGCATCCGCATCATCGACGGCATTGGCTCGACCGAGATGATCCACATCTTCGTCTCCGCGCGCGGCGACGATATTCGCCCCGGCGCCACCGGCAAAGCCGTACCCGGCTACGAAGCGACGCTCCTCGACGAGAATGATCGGCCCTTCGATGGCGAAGGCGAAGGCCGTCTGGCCGTCAAGGGCCCGACCGGCTGCCGCTATCTGGCCGACGAGCGGCAGCGCAATTACGTGATCAACGGCTGGAACGTCACCGGCGACGTGTATCGTCGCGACGCCGACGGTTATCTCTGGTACGTCTCGCGCGCCGACGACCTGATCATTTCCTCCGGTTACAACATCGCCGCCCCGGAAGTAGAGAACGCCCTGCTCACCCACGCGCTCGTGGCGGAAGCAGCTGTGGTGGCGTGGCCCGACGAAGAGCGAGGGAATATCGTCAAAGCGTTCGTAGTGCTGCGGCCCGACGCGGAAGCGAGCGAGGCCACCGTGCGCATGCTGCAGGATCACGTGAAGCTGACGATCGCGCCCTACAAATACCCGCGCGTCATCGAATTCGTCGGCGAGCTGCCGAAGACCCACACCGGCAAGCTGCAACGCTTCAGACTGCGCGAGGGCGCGTGAACACTCTTTCCCGCAATATTGTCGTCCGCTTCGAGCATTGCGACGCCGCCGGCATCATGTTCTATCCGCGCTTCTTCGGATTGGTGAACGAAATGGTCGAGGACTGGTTCGCCGCCCTCGGTCACCCGTTCGCCGCCATGCATGTGGAGCAGCGCAAGGGGGTCCCGAGCGTGCGGCTGGAGGCGGAATTCGTCTCGCCCGCGCGCATGGGCGAAACACTAAACCAGGTTCTGGGCGTGGAAGAACTCGGCCGCTCCTCCTGCGTGCTCAAGCACATCGCCTCCATCGGCGAGCGCATTGTCGCGCGCTTCGATCAAACCATCGTCTATGCCGATCTCGAGACCATGCGCGCGGAGCCGTGGCCAGACGAGCTGCGCGCCGCCATCGCGCGCTTCTCGGGAGTGAACTCATGAGAACCCTGCTCCCGCCTGGCTGGCCCCGTCCAAAGGGATATTCGAACGGCGTCGAAGCGGCGGGCCGGCTGGTGTTCGTCGCGGGCCAGATCGGCTGGACCCCGGAACAAAGATTCGAGGCATCAAGCTTCGCCGGCCAGTTCTCGCAAGCACTCGACAATACCTTGGCGGTTCTGCGCGAAGCCGGCGCCGCTCCCGAACACGTCGCGCGCATGACCTGGTACATCACCGACAAGCGCGCCTATCTCGCGGCGCTGTCTGAAATCGGCGCCATCTGGCGCGAAAGGATGGGCAAGCATTATCCAGCGATGGCGGTGGTCGAGGTAAAGGCGCTGATCGAGGATGCGGCGCTCATCGAAATAGAGACAACGGCGGTCGTGCCGCGCTAAGCTGCGGCCAGGAGTTCTTCGATGGCCGATCATAGCTTGTTCGTGTTCGTGCGCGTGCAGGGCGCCACGCCCGAGACCGTGGGCAACGCGCTCAAGGACGGCAGCGACAAGATCCTCGACATCTACTCGATCATGGGCGAGTGGGATTTGCTCGTCCGCATCGAGCATCCCGATCTGAACGAGATTCAGCGCGTCGTCGCCGAGGCCATTCGCGCCAATCCCAACGTGGCGCAGACCTATACCGTGCTCGGCTATCAGATTTATGGCTCGAAATGGCCGGGCTTCGACTATCCCGATACCGAATGACGCTGGATCTCGAACGCGAATACAACAACCGCGCCCGCGTGCCGGAAAATCCCGGCATCATCGCAGGCTGGGCGAGCGACTCAGCCGCCTATCGCGAGACCAAACCGCCGCGGGTAGTACGCTACGGCGAGGGTGAACGACACACGTTCGACCTGTTCCATGCCGGCGAAGGCCCGGCGGTGATGTACATCCACGGCGGCTACTGGCAGGCGGTCGACAAGAGCTTCCATTCGATTCATGCCCGGGGACTGAACGCGCGCGGCGTGAGCGTGGCGGTGCCGAGCTACGATCTCTGCCCCAAGGTGCGCATCGGCGACATCGTCGAAAACATCCGCGCCGCGGTGCAGACGCTGGCGCGCGAAAGCGGGCGCGATGTCATTGTCAGCGGCCATTCGGCCGGGGGACATCTCGCCGCGTGCATGCTCGCAACCGAGGCGGTTGTGCCTGCCGCCTACGCGATCTCCGGCCTGTTCGAACTGGCGCCGCTCATTCCAACGACGATCAACGCCGCGCTGAGCCTGGACGAAGCGGAAGCGGAGGCGTTGAGTCCCCTGCTCTGGCCGGCGCCGGAAGGAAAAGCTTTCGACGCCGCGGTCGGCGGCGTCGAGAGCGGCGAATTCCTGCGTCAGAGCGCGGCGATCGTGCGCGCTTGGGGCGAGCAGGGCGTCGCGACTCGTTACGAGGAAATCGACGGCGCCAACCACTTTACCGTCATTGCGCCGCTGACCGATCCGGACTCGGCCATGGTCGAGCGCATTGCACAGCTCGCGCGCGCGCAGCGCTAGGTCTTGGGTGCAGCGCCCAGCTGCGCCTTCAGGCCCGCGAGCATCCGTTCGCGCGCCGCATCGTCCGGCGCCGCCATGAGCCGCTGTGTGAGTGTGTTCAGAAAATCGACGCGAGCATTGTGCCAGTCGAGCTTGGCCGGGGTTTCCGGCGCAAGCCGGGGAGACGGTGCGGCTTCGGCAACCACCTTGACGCCATCGAGCCGATAGGCCTGATCGAGCTGCGGCGCGAAGACATCCCCGCCGGCAGCCTTTGCCGCACGCAGGCGCGCTTGCACGTCGTCGCGGCTTTGCGGCTCGCCGTGGGTGAGGAAAATGCTTCCCGCAATCGGGCTTCGCGCCTGCGCCCATTTCACCAGGGTCTTCGCGTCGGCATGGCCGGAATAGATGTCGAGGGCGCGAATCTGCGCGGCGACCTTGATGTGCTCGCCTTGGATGCGCACGTCCTTCACGCCGTCCCGCAATAGGCGGCCGAGCGTGCCGACCGCCTGATAGCCGACCAGCATCACCGTCGCCTGCGGTTGCCACAACAGGCGCTGCAAGTGGTGGCGCACGCGGCCCGCGTCGCACATGCCGCTGGCGGAGAGGATCACATGCCAGCCCTTCACGCGCTCGATGGCTTTGCTTTCGCTGGCGGCTTCCGTGAACTTCAGCCAGCCCGATTCGCGCAAGTGTGCGAAGGGATTGTCGCCCCGTTGATCTTTGCCGTAGCGCAGATAGGAATCCATCACGCTCACCGCGAGCGGCGAATCCACAAAGATCGGCCCTCGCGGGGCGGCCCCCGATTCCATCGCCTGCAACAGATCGATGATCAATTCCTGCGTCCGCTCGACCGCGAACGCCGGGATGAGTAGCGGCCCGCCAGCGGCATGCGCCTTCAGCAGTTCATCGGTCAGCATGGCTTGCCGATCGGCGATCGACAGCACCGGCCGATCGGCGCCGCCATAGGTGCTCTCCAACACAAGATGGTCGAGACCGGCAGGGCCTTCTGGGTCGGGAATGAATTCGCTGCCGCCGGGACCGACGTCGCCCGAGAACAGGATGTGCTCGCTTGCGCCACCCGCATCCTTGGCTTCGACTTCGATCGAGGCGGAGCCGAGGATATGACCGGCGTTCCACCAGCGCGCGCGCAAGCCGGGCAGGATCTGCGCCCATTCATCGAACCCCACATGGCGGAAGAGCGCCTGACAGGCTGCAGCGTCGGAGCGGGTGTAGATCGGCTCTATGGGCGCGCCGCCGCGCTGCCGATTGCGGCGATTGAGCTGCTCGACTTCCATCTCCTGAATGCCCCCGGCGTCGGCGAGCAGCGCCCCGCACAATTCGACGGTGCTCGGCGTGGCGTAGATCGGCCCCTTGAAACCGGCGCGCATCAACTTCGGCAACAGGCCGCTATGATCGATGTGTGCGTGCGTCAGCAGCACTGCATCGATCTTGGGCGCCTCGAACGGGAAAGGCCGGTAGTTGAGTTCCTTGAGCGTCTTCGAGCCCTGGAACATGCCGCAATCGATCAGCACCTGCGCTTGATCGACTTCGAGCAGCATGCACGATCCGGTGACGCACCCCGCCGCGCCGAAGAAATGAAGCTTGATGGTCATGGGCGCGGCCTCGCTGGCATTGCTGCGCGATGTTTAGGCTTCCGCGCGCTGAGGTCAAAGCCCTGCGGCGCGTGCAATCCAATACGTCGCGCCCGAGGCGATGTAGGCGAGGCCGAACAGATACAGCACCGTGAACCAGAGCCACTTCCAGGAATTGGTTTCGCGGCGCAGCACCGCAAGGCTCGCAACGCATTGAGGCGCATAGACGTACCAGGCCAGGAACGCGAGCGCTGTCGGCAACGACCAGGCATGCTGCAGCACCTGCGCGAGGCTGGATTCGTTGTTGCCCTGCACGGCGTAGACGGTGCCGAGCGCGCCAACGGCGACCTCGCGCGCCGCCATGCCCGGCACGAGCGCGATGGCGATCTGCAAGTTGAAGCCGATCGGCCGCAACAGCACGTCCAAGACCGAGCCAATGCGGCCTGCGAACGATCCGGCGATGCCTTGGTCGGTGACCGGGAAGGACGCGAGGAACCAAAGCGCCACCGACACCGTGAAGATCACCGTCCCTGCGCGTTTGAGGAACGCCCAGGCGCGAAAGAACAAATTGAGCAGGAAGTCCTTCAGGTCCGGCAGTTTGTAGGTCGGCAGCTGCATCAACAGCGGCTGGGCGGCGCCCTTCGTCACCGTGCGCTTCAGGAAGTATGCGACCGCGACTGCGCTCAACACGCCGGTGAGATAGAGCGCGAACATCACCACGCCCTGCAGGCCGAATGGGCCGACCATCGTATTGGGGATGAAGGCCGCGATGATCAAAGTGTAAACTGGAATGCGCGCCGAGCAGGTCATCAGCGGCGCGACCAGTATCGTGGTCAGCCGATCGCGCTCGTTTTCAATGGTTCGCGCCGCCATCATGCCGGGAATGGCGCAGGCGAAGCTCGAGAGCAGCGGGATGAAGGCGCGACCGTTCAGCCCCACCCGCAGCATCAATTCGTCCATCAGGAACGCGGCGCGCGCCATATAGCCGGAGGCCTCCAGCGCGAGAATCAGCGCGAAAAGAATGACGATCTGCGGCAGGAACACGATGACGCTGCCAACGCCTGCAATGACCCCGTCGGTCAGCAGGTCGCGCCACCAGGCCTGCGGCAGCTCGGATTTGATCCATGTCGAGAGCGCCGTGACGCCGTCATCGATGGCGTTCATCGGCGCTTGCGCCCAGGCAAACACCGCCTGGAACATCAAGAACAGGATTGCCGCTAGGATGATCGGGCCAGCGACCCTGTTGAGCACGACGCGATCGATGGCGCGCGTCAGCCGATTCATCACTGGTTCGGCCAGGATCGCCGCCTTGGCGATCTCGCGCGCTTCACGCTGAAACGTGGTGATGTTGTCGACCTTGCCGGTCTTGTGCGGGCGCTTCCACTCGCCCCTGCTCGCGAGATCGTCGATGCGCGCCAAAAGCTCGGCGCGGCCATTGCTGCGCGTGGCGCGGGTGCGCACGACCGGCACGCCGAGCAGCGTCTCGAGCTTCTTCTCATCGATCCGCACGCCATCGCGCTCGGCGAGATCGATCATGTTGAGGGCGACGATCATCGGCCGCCCAAGCGCGCGGACCTGCAGGACGAATTGCAGATGCGTGCGCAGGTCGGAAGAATCGACCAGCACCAACAGGCCGTCAGGGGGCGCCACTTCGCTGGCGCCGACAATGGAGTCCACCGCGATCTTTTCGTCGAGCGAGCGGCCGGAGAGTCCGTAGATGCCAGGCAGGTCGATCAGGTCGATGGCTTGCCCGCCCGGCGTCTGAAAGCGGCCGATGCGGCGTTCCACGGTGACGCCGGCATAGTTCGCGACCTTGGCGCGCCCGCCGGTCAGGCCGTTGAAGAGCGTCGACTTCCCGCAATTGGGCGCTCCGACCAGCGCCAGGCGAAGCTCAGTCATGCGCGATCTTGACCGCGGCCGCTTCGCTGCCGCGAAGCGCGATGAGCGTGCGGTTGAGGCGCACCGCCAGCGGCTGTCCGAACGGCCCGCGGGTGATCATCTCCACCTCGTCGCCCTCGGAAAAGCCGATCTCCCGCAGCTTGGTCGCCAAATCCTGGTCGGCAGTGGCGATGCCGAGCACCCGCCCCTTTTGGCCCTTGCGCAATGTCGAGAGGGTCATTGCCCGACGGTTCCTGGCGCTTAGTTGCGAATGATTATAAACAACACTAACCCGGGTTCCCGTCAAGCGCCTTGCGCGGGCGCAAAAGGACGCGGGCGATCGCCGGCTCCGGCCGCGCTTGCGCCACGCGGGGCGGCGCGGCTATAGGCGTCCACCCACGATCATCCGCACTTGGAATGGGGCGCGTAGCTCAGCGGGAGAGCACTACGTTGACATCGTAGGGGTCACAGGTTCGATCCCTGTCGCGCCCACCATTGCCATTCTTGTTCCGCACCTCGAAGCAAGAGCCGCGCACATTTTCGCATGGTCCTTTCGGCAGGTGTCCGATCGGATTCGATAAAAGCTCAAGCCGCCGCGATGACGCGTTCGATTTCGACCACCAGGTCCTTCAGGTGGAACGGCTTCGACAGCACCTTGGCGTCCTTGGGCGCCTGGCTCTGCGCCGAGAGCGCCACCGCCGCGAAACCGGTGATGAAGACGATCTTCATGGCCGGATCGGCTTCGGCGCCGCGCCGCGCGAGCTCGATGCCATCCAAGCCGGGCATGACGATGTCGGTCAGCAGCAAGTCGTAGGAGCCGTGCTCGAGCGCTTCCCAGGCGGAGTCGCCGTCGCCATAGCCGGCGACATCGTGACCGGCGCGCTTCAGGCTCGTCACCAGGAAGGTTCTGAGCGAATCATCGTCTTCTGCCAACAGGATCCGCGCCATGCGCCGCTCCGGGGGATTCGCCCCCATTTGAAGCGGTACCCTCTAGCATGATGCGGGTAAAGGGCGGCTGAACCGTGGCGCGCAGACGGTAACGATTGAGCAATATTGACGCCTCCGGCGGGCCAGCGAACAATGCCGTCATGGACGGTTCGGACTATGGACACGCCGCGAGCGCGCTGAATGTGCCGGAAACGGTGTGCGACCGCTGTGTCGAGCCGCCCTTCGTCCTGATCGAGCCGTTGCGGCGGACAGCGCCGCTCATCTTCTCTTCGCCCCATAGCGGCCGGCGCTACCCTGCCGATCTGCTGGCGCAGACGCGCGTCGGCTTGCTGAGCTTGCGGCGCTCGGAGGATGCGTATGTCGACGAATTGTTTGCAAGCGCCGCCGCGCATGGAGCCGCTGTGCTTTCCGCTTCGGTCGCGCGGGCCTATGTCGATCTGAACCGCGATCCGGGCGAACTCGACCCGGACATGTTCGAGGACGGCATGCCGAAAGTGGCGGCGTCGGCGCGCGTGCAGGCAGGATTGGGCGCCATCCCGCGCATCAGTGGCGACGGGCAAGCGCTCTATCGGCGCAAGCTCAGCCTTGTGGAAGCCGAGCAGCGCATTGCCGAGGTGCATCGGCCCTATCATGCAATGCTCGCCAATCTGGTCGCCGAGACGAAAACGCAGTTCGGCTGCGCCGTGCTGGTCGACTGCCACTCGATGCCGTCGAGCGCGCGTGGCGCGCAGGCCCCGGACATCGTGCTCGGCGATCGCTTCGGCGCCTCGTGCCATGCGTCGGTGACGACGCTCGTCGAGGCGACGCTGCGCCGCCTGGGCTATCGCGTGGCGCGCAACACGCCATTCGCCGGCGGCCACACGACGCAAAGCTATGGCCGCCCCTCCGCGCACATGCATGCGCTCCAGATCGAGATCAACCGCGCGCTCTACGTGGACGAACGCACGCTGGAACGCACGAACGGCTACGCGCGCGTGCGTGCGGACATGGGGCGCTTGGCCGAAACGCTGAGCGCCGCCGCCCTGCACAAATCGCTGGCGTAGCTCACCTTGGCGTAGCTCACAGCGGCATCGCTCCCTCTGGCATAGATCAGCGGGGATCGTGCGAGAGCGCGTGTGCGGCGAAGAAGCTCCAAATCTCCTCGCTGGCGTTGATGTCGAGGTTGGTCGCTCCGAGACCGTCCAGCACGCCCGCAGTGCCGGGCCAGGTGTGGCCGCCGCCATCGACGACGTAGAACGCGACATCGTCGCCAGCGGTGCAATTGTAAGGCGCAAAGCGCGTGACGTGCGTTCCAGGCGATCTGCCGCTCTCGGGAAACGCGGTATCGGCGCCGCGCGGCTCGCAATGGTTGCGGCGCAGGAAGAATGAGGCTGTCTCGAACGCACTCAAGGTGATGCGAGTGGTGTTGTCGCCCGGCGGGCCGCCGCCGATACCCATACCGCCCATGCCGCCCATGCCGCCGGACCCCATGTCGCCGCCCATGCGGGTCATGGAGGACATGCCGGACGGATTCATGGACATGTCCGGCATTTGAGAAGCGCCGTTGCGAACGACGACGCCATTGTAGTTCACGCTCGGATCGGCGGTGCCGTGCATCAGCAGGATTGGCGCGGGATCGCCTTGGCAACGGCTGCTGAGCTGGGTGTAGAGTTCGGCGCTGACCGAAGCGAATGCGGCGAAATAGGAGCTGGCGGAGCATGCCAGGCGCAGCGTCATGAAGCCGCCGTTGGAGAAGCCGCCCACATAGAGGCGGCGGCGATCGATGTTGAAGTCGATTCCGAGATCTTCGGTCAGCGTCTTGAGGAAACCGATGTCGTCCTGCGGCGCGATGGCCGGCTGGCGCACCAGATCGTAGTAGGCATTCCATTCGTGATGGAAGCCTTCAGGATAAACGACGATGAATCCGTGGCGCGCCGCCACCTCGTTCATGCGCGAAATCGCCGCCATCGCCGGCCCGTTGCTCGGCCTGCCATGGAGAAGGATGACAACGGGCGTTGGGTGCGCGGGATTGTATGATGGCGGCGCATAGACGATCCATGAACGCGACACCCGCGCCGAGCCGTGCGCTCGCGGCGGTGTGAACGCCGCACGATCGAAGAAGAAGCGGTCGATCGCATCCGCCGCTTCCACACCCTGCTTGTTGAGCTGATAGCTGGCGCCATCATGAAACCAATCATGCTCGCCGCCCTGGATCTCAACATAAGCAAGAGGCGCGCCCGTGCAGTCGGGCATGTCGCCGCCGCCGCAGCCATTGATGCGCCGCCAGACATCGATCGTGGCCGACGCGTTCAGGAGGCGCGCACCCGTGCTGCTCGGAGCGCCTCGCGGCAAGCCACCGCCGGTTGGGAAGAAGTCGTCGCGGTCGCCGTGCATAATCAGCATCGGCGTCGCACGCCCGTTGGCGCAAGCCCGCTCGGCGTAGTCCCACATCAGCGCACTGACGACGGCGACGCCGGCAAGATGCACGGCGCCGGTGCAGGCCATGCTGTAGGCCAAGGCGCCTCCGGTGTCATAGCCAACGACATAGATGCGCCCGCGGTCGATGGCGTAATCCTGCGCCAGCGCATCGATTGCCGCATTGATGAAACCGGCATCGTCTTGCGGCGGTTCACGCCGTTGCAGCGCCGCAAACCCGCCGTCGTTCCAATAGGCGCCAACGGTCTCCGGATAGAACAGGATGGCGCCCCGCCGTTCCGCGACCGCCGCCAGGTGGCTCATCGCGTGCATCGCCTGCGCTGATGAAAACCGTCCATGAAGCGCGATGATCAACGGCGCCGGGCGCTCGCGCCGGTAGGTCTGCGGGACGTAAAGCCCGACCGAACGATTCACGCCGCCATGGCCGAGCGCAAACATGTCGAGATGCGCAAACGCAGGCGGTGCGGCGGCTTGTTGCGCCTGCGTTGGAGCGGATAGCGCCAGCGCCAAAACGGCAGCCACGACTGAAGCTTTCATGCCCGACACTCCCCGCCCGATTACCCCCGAGCATAGGCGCCGGCGCCAATCAAGTTTGCGCGAGCGCGACGAAGCGGACCACCGCGACAGGCGGCCTTGGCGAACGAAAGGTCGACAAACGGGACTTCCTTCCCTAAACCGCCCTGCAGCAAATGGCGGCCCCCGATACCGATGCGATCACCGCGGTTGTCGTCAGCCACGACAGCGAGCAGGCCCTGCCTGAATGCTTGCGCAGCCTTCGTGATGCAGGATTGACGGCGATCGTCGTCGATAACGCATCGCAGGATGGAACCGTCGCCCAGGCGCGCGCGGCAGGCGCCACAATCATCGCCAACGAAGAGAACCAGGGCTATGGGCGCGCCGTCAATCAGGCGCTCAAAGCCGCGGCGAGCGAGTTCTGCCTGATCCTCAATCCGGACGTGTCTTTCGACAGCGGCGCGCCAGGGCAGCTGCTTGCGCTGCTTCGCGCGCAAGCTCGCGCCGCCGCGATCGCACCCAAGCTGATAGAGCGCGACGGTCGGATCTTCGAGTTGAGCGCCTCGCCCATAAACCCGCCGGCGGCGCACGCCCAGTTCGACGGCGCGGCGAGCCGCGGGCTGCTTTCCGGCGCCGCGTTGCTGGCGCGCCGCGAACGGCTTCTCGCCATCGGCGGCTTCGATCCGAACATTTTCCTCTTCTGGGACGACAACGATCTGTGCCGGCGTCTCGTCGATGCCGGCGACATGCTGCTGCTCGCCGACGCAGTCTTCATGAAGCATTCGCGGGGCGCCTCAAGCACGGTCGCGCCCGGTTCGATCTACGCGAGGCGCTGGCATCAAGCCTGGTCGCGTTTCTACGTCTTCAAGAAATTCGGCGTCGCCTCGGACGCAGACAGATGGGTCTCCACCTATACACGCAAGGCCATGCTCGCGGGACTGTTCGGTGCGTCCCGGCGGGTCGAGCGCTATCGCGGTTCGCTGGACGGTGCGTTGGCATTTCATTCTGGCGAAACCGCGCTCGCGCATCAGGGGCTGGCATGAACGCGCTGCGGCAAGAGAGCGTGCGTGTGCAAACCGCTCCGCCGCTGCCATTGTCGTGTTTTCTCATCACCAAGAATGAGGCCGACCGCATACGCCGCACCTTGACCGCGGTAAAGGACTGGGTGACGGATCTGGTTGTCGTCGATTGCGGAAGCACCGACCACACCTGCGATATCGCTCGTGAACTGGGCGCGCGCGTGATCCATCACGACTGGGAAGGATTCGGCGCCCAAAAGAGTTTTGCCGAGAGCCAATGCACCCAAGATTGGGTGCTGAACATCGACGCCGATGAGGTGGTCTCGCCCGCGCTTGCGGACGAAATTCGCGCGCTCTTTGCGGCCGGCGCGCCTCAGCTGCCCGCCTATGCCCTGCGCATTCTGGATGTCTATCCCGGCGCCGAACAGCCGCGCCTCTGGGCGGACGATTATGTTCAGCCCAGGCTTTACGACCGCCGTAGCGTCCGTTTCGACCCCTCTCCCGTCCACGATTCGCTTAGGCTCGAGGGCGTGCGGCCAGGCCGACTGCGCGGGCCCGTGCTGCATTTCTCGGTGCGCTCGATGGACGACCATTTCCATAAGTCGCTGGAGCGCGCGCGTTACAGCGCGGCGCACTCAAGGCTGAAATCGCCTATGGCGCTGCGGTTGCGGCTGGTGACCGAATTTCCGATGGCCTTCTTGCGGTACTATGTCTGGCGCAGGCACTTCACCGGCGGATTGACGGGCTTTCAGGTCGCGGTGTCGGCGGCGTTCGGCCGCTTCGCACGGATCGCTCTGATGCTGGAGCGAAACCGGTCCGCCGCCGAACCCGACCTTGCGCAGAGCGCGTCAGCCTTGCGCGAGCGTCGTCGCGGCTGAATCGAAGACGGCCGGCGCTTCCGCGCCGGCCGTCTCGACAACCCCCGAAGGGTCGTGTTCGTTTGCGCAGGCGAGGCGTTCGCCTTAGCGGCCGCCCATCACTTGCGCTTTCATCACCGCCGATTGACGGAAGGCGAGTTTCTTCGACGCCTTGATCTTCACCGGCTCGCCCGTCTGCGGGTTGCGCCCCATGCGGGCCTTGCGGTGGCGGATCATGATCATGCCGACGTCGCCGATCTTCACTTTCGCGCCCTTCATCACGTACGCCTTCACGACGTCGAGATAGCCGTCCACGAAGTCCTTCGCTTGCACCTTCTTCATGCCCATGTGGTCGGCAACCGACTGCATCAGCGCGCTCGCCGTTACGGTCTTGCCTGCCGTGGCCGTCACCTTCGGCGGCTTGCGCACCGCCGGAGCAGCCTTCGCAGTCGTCTTCTTCGCTTTCTTCGCCATCTTGCGGGCCATCTTCAGTTCCTCTCTTCAAAGGTTGTCTTCACGTTAAACTCAACGAACTCAGCGTAAAATGCGGGTTTTCCCCGCTATCTCCGCTCAGCTGACGTGAGTGATGCCATTCAATTCTTGATGGAGCGTGACCGCGCCTCTCCGAAAATCGCCGAAAACCCGCGAAAAACGCGTGTTTTTGCGATGGCAGGCCGAATCCCTCGCAGATCGCGGGCAGAGTCGCAATGCAAAAAAGCTGATTTGCAGCGGTTTCTGCGACAATTTGCACAAGCGCGCACCGCCGGGCGCGCGCCTTTTCCTTGTGGAATCGGCGATTTTTGAGCCGCCTCCCTTAGCGGAGGCCCATGCGGATCGCGCCGTCGAGGCGCACATGTTCGCCGTTGAAGTACGGATTGCGAATCATTTCGAGGGCAAGAGACGCGTATTCCTCAGGGTTTCCGAGCCGCTTCGGGAACGGCACGCTCGCCGCCAACGCATCCTTCACCTTTTGCGGAGCGCCCATCATCAGCGGCGTTTCGAAGATGCCGGGCAGGATGGTGTTGACGCGAATGCCCTCGCCCGAGAGATCGCGCGCGATCGGCAGCGTCATGCCGACGACGCCGCCCTTCGAGGCCGAATAGGCCGCCTGACCCATCTGCCCGTCGACGGCCGCAACCGAGGCGGTCATGACCATGGCGCCGCGTTCATCGTGCAGCGGATCGAGCGTCAGCATGCCGGCGGCCGATTTGGCGATGCAGCGGAAGGTGCCGATCAGGTTCACCTGGATGGTCAGTTCAAAGATGTTGAGCGGAAAATGCTTGATCTCGCCGCTCTCCTTGGAGCGGCTCGCGGTCTTCATCGCCGAGCCGATGCCGGCGCAGGCGACGAGGATGCGCTCCTGGCCGTTGGCCTTGCGCGCGGCGGCAAAGCCCTCGTCGACGCTCTCTTCGCTGGTGACGTCCACTTTGCAGAAGGTCGCGCCGGTCGCGGCCGCCGCGGTTTGGCCGGCATCCTCGTTGCGGTCGAAGATGGCGACCTTGACGCCGTTGGCCCGCAGCGCCTTCACGGTAGCCAGACCCAAGCCCGATGCGCCGCCCGTGACAACCGCCGAGACATCCGCTGAGAGACGCATTGTTTCCTCCAATTCTCGACGGGTTTTCTAGCCGCTGTGCGCGCGAACGCAAACGTGTAGGGTCGCCTAAACAGATCTGCGGCGGAGGCGGCGCGATGGCGGGGGAATTGGGCGCGCCGTTCTGGGCGCTTGGCGGCTTGGGCGCCGCAGCGGCAGCGATCTATGGGCTCTTCTATCTGCGCCGGCGAGAGACGCTGCCGCGCGCCGCGCTCAAGGCGCTTTTCATGGTCGCTCTGACCGCGGCGTTCCAGAGCATCGGCGCGCCATGGATCGTGCTCCTGGCGCTCTCCGCCGCGGCGGTCGGCGATTTCATGCTGGCGTTCGACAACAAAGCGATCCTGCCGCTCGGCGTGCTGGCGTTCCTGATCTGCCAGCTCGCTTATCTCTTCTTCTTCTGGACGCATCGCGAAACCGGCGCCGCACTCGAACCTGCCGTGCTGCGCTATGGCGCGATGGCCTTGATTCTCGCCACCGCCATCGGCTTCCTCGTCTGGATGGGACCGAAGCTCGGGCCGATGGCGGCGGCGGTGATCCCCTACTCGATCGCCATCAGCGCCATGGCCTGCGCGGCGTTGCTGCTGCCCTGGCGCGGCTGGCCGGCGATGCTCGGCGTGGCGTCATTTCTGACCAGCGACTTTGTGCTGTCGGCGGAACTCTTTCGCTTGGCGCCGAATGCGCCGGCGCGAAGGATTACTGCACCCATCGTGTGGTGGACCTATGTCGCAGCGCAGCTCTTGATCGCCTGGGGCGTCGTGCGCCTTCTGGGGCTGTGAGCTTGCATGATCTTGCTTTGATTCTTGCACTGACATTCGCTGCGCGTGGACAAACCCCTGCGCCAACGACGGCCACAACCACGATAGCATCCGCCACCTAGACAACTGTAGCGGATGTTGATGATCGGGCGGCCCAGCACGCTCATGCTCCCCCTAACGGGGGGAGGACGAGTCTTCTTCTCAGCTCAAGGACGGCAGGTCGAGTTTCTGCTCGCGTGCGCACTTTATGGCTTCTTCGTAGCCAGCGTCGGCGTGACGCATGACGCCGGCGCCGGGATCGTTCCAGAGCACACGCGCGATGCGCTTGGCGGCGGCTTCGGTGCCGTCGCAGACGATGACGACACCGCTGTGCTGGCTATAGCCCATGCCGACGCCGCCGCCGTGATGCAGCGAAACCCACGTCGCGCCGGACGCGGTGTTCAGCAGCGCGTTGAGCAGAGGCCAATCGCTCACCGCGTCGCTGCCGTCGCGCATTTTTTCGGTCTCGCGATTGGGTGAGGCGACAGAACCTGAATCCAGGTGATCGCGGCCAATGACGAGCGGCCCCACCTCACCCCGCGCGACCATTTCGTTGAAGGCGCGGCCGAGGCGATGACGCTGGCCTAAGCCGACCCAACAGATGCGCGCAGGCAAGCCTTGGAAGGCGATGCGCTCTTTCGCCATGTCGAGCCAGCGATGCAGGTGCGCGTCGTTGGGGATGAGCTCCTTGACCTTCGCATCGGTCTTGGCGATGTCGTCGGGATTGCCGGTGAGCGCCGCCCAGCGGAACGGGCCGATGCCGCGGCAGAACAACGGACGAACGTAAGCGGGAACGAAGCCGGGATAGTCGAACGCATCCTCAACGCCCTCGTCCTTGGCGACTTGGCGAATGTTGTTGCCGTAATCGACGGTCGGAATGCCTTGCTTATGGAAGTCGAGCATGGCGCGCACGTGCACCGCGATGGAAGCGCGCGCGGCTTCGCGCACGGCTTCCGGATTCTGTGCACGCGTGGCGATCCAGCGTTCAACGGTCCAACCCGCGGGCAGGTAGCCATTCACAGTGTCGTGCGCGGAGGTTTGATCGGTGACGGCGTCCGGCTTGATGCCGCGCTTCACCATCTCCGGCAGAATCTCCGCCGCGTTGCCGAGCAGGCCCACGGAGACCGCTTCCTTCTTGGCGCATGCGTCGCTGATCAGTTTCAGCGCTTCGTCGAGTGAGTTTGCGCGCTTATCGAGATAGCGCGTTTGCAGCCGCTTCTCGATGCGGTCGCTTTGGCATTCGATGGCGAGGCAGCAGGCGCCGGCCATCACCGCCGCCAGCGGCTGCGCGCCGCCCATGCCGCCTAAGCCCGCCGTCAAAATCCATTTGCCGGACCAATCGCCGCCATAATGTTTGCGGCCCATTTCGGCGAAGGTCTCGTAGGTGCCCTGCACAATGCCTTGCGTGCCGATATAGATCCACGAGCCGGCCGTCATCTGGCCGTACATCATGAGGCCCTTGCGATCGAGTTCGTCAAAGTGCTCCCAGGTCGCCCAGCGCGGCACCAAGTTGGAATTGGCGAGCAACACGCGCGGGGCGTCGGCGTGGGTCTTGAACACGCCGACCGGCTTGCCGGACTGGATCAGCAGCGTTTCGTCGTCCTCGAGGCGGCGCAGCGTCTCAACAACCTTATCGTAGGCGACCCAATCGCGCGCGGCGCGGCCGATGCCGCCGTACACAACAAGTTCCTCCGGATGCTCGGCCACATCCGGATCGAGATTGTTCATCAGCATGCGCAGCGGCGCCTCGGTGAGCCAGCTCTTGCAGCTCTTCTCGAGCCCACGCGGCGCGCGAATGACACGCGACGGATCGCGACGGGGATTCATGGGACGACTCCTTCTCCCCCTCTCCCTTGCGGAGAGGGGGGCGGGGGGTGAGGGGTGACGATCATCTGCGCGGCTGGATGTCCTAACTCGGCCTTGCCTGCAACAGCGGCACGGCCCGACGCCCTCCGCAAGGGAGGAAGGGTTCTCTGGTCACGCAACCCGCCCAGCGAAAACCCGCTCCCGCAACAGCGGCGCGCCGAGCCAATAGCTCAGCTCGGAGGGATGCTTCACGTCCCAGATGGCGAGATCGGCGGCCTTGCCGACTTCAAGCGTGCCAATTTCATCCAGGAGACCCAATGCGCGCGCGCCCTCGCGGGTGATGCCGGCGAGCGCTTCTTCGGGCGTCAGACGGAAAAGCGTGCATGCCATGTTGAGCGCCGTGAGCGGCGAGGTCATGGGCGAGGTGCCGGGATTGCAGTCGCTGGCGACGGCCACGTGGACGCCGGCTTTGCGCAACGCTTCAACTGGCGGCAGCTGCTTCTCCCGCAGGAAGTAGAACGCGCCGGGAAGCAGCACCGCAACCGTGCCGGCTCGCGTCATGGCGGCGATGCCGGCGTCGTCCAGATATTCGAGGTGGTCGGCGCTGAGCGCGTGGTGGCGTGCGGCGAGCGCGGCGCCGTGCTGATTGCTGAGCTGTTCGGCGTGCAGCTTAACATCGAGGCCCGCACTGCGCGCAGCGCTGAACACGTAGTCCACTTCTTCAGCGGTAAAACCGATGTTTTCGCAGAACGCGTCGACGGCATCGGCGGCGCCGGCGGCGGCGATGGCCGGGATCATCACGTCGGCGACGAGCTGCACGTAACCGGCGCGATCGTCCTTAAATTCGGGGGGGATGGCGTGGAGGCCAAGGAAGGTGCGTTTGACGCGGACGCGCTGCGCGTCGGATCGCCCCCCCTCACCCTGCCCTCTCCCCCGCAAGGGGGGAGAGGGTTCGAGCGCGTACGTTTCCAACTTTTTTGCCGCTTCGAGCATTTTGAGTTCGGTTTCGAGATCGAGGCCGTAGCCGGATTTGATTTCGACGGTGGTGACGCCTTCGCGCGTGAGGCCCTTCAAACGCAGCGCAGCGCTTTGGATTAGCTGTTCCTTGGATGCGGCTCGCGTGGCGGCGACGGTGGAGACGATGCCGCCGCCGGCGCGCGCGACCTCTTCATAACTCCTGCCTTGCAAGCGCATCTCAAATTCGCGCGCGCGGTCGCCGCCGAAGACCAGGTGGGTGTGGCAATCGACCAAGCCAGGCGTGATCCAGGCGCCGCCGAGCTTGTGAATTTCGTGGGCGCGTGCGGCGGCATCACCGGGAAACTCAGTGCGCTTGCCGATCCAGGCAATGCGGCCGCCCTTGGCGGCGATGGCGCCGTCTTCGATCGCGCCGTACGGCGCGCCCCCGGCTGTCATCGTCGCGAGATGGCAGTCGAGCCAGAGCGTATCCCACATGCGCTCGTCATAAGCAGCCGGATAACAAAGCACCACCCATTCCCGGATGCGCGAAGCGCAGTCCGGGACCCGTAACCCAACCTTTCAGACGCAAGCGTGCTACTTCGCGCAGATGTGTTTGTGGGTCCCGGGCTCGATGCTTCGCATCGCCCCGGGAATGGGTGTGGAGTATAGGTGCGGGTATGACTCAAGACTCAGATTGCCGCTCCTGGTTTTCCGCGGCGGATCTATTGACCAGTGACGCGAGCGCTCCAGTCGCGCTGCTCGGTGCGCCGCTGGGCCTGGGCTCGATCACGCCGGGGCGTTGCGACGAGGCGCCAGCGGTGGTGCGCACGGCGATGAAGCGCATGAGCGTCTACGATCTGGAGACGGAGGCCGATCTTTCCGGCTTGCGCGTCTTCGATGCCGGCGACGTCGGCTTGGGCGGCGCGCAGCCGTCGGAGGCGCTGGCGCCGATTGTCGAGAAGCTTTCACCGCTGCTGCAGAAGCACAAGCTGACCATGGTGCTCGGCGGCAACAATGCGGTGACGCGGCCTTGCGTGCATGCGCTCGATCCGACCCTCCAAAGCGTCGGGCTCTTGACCCTCGACGCGCACTTCGACTTGCGCGACACCGATTGCGGGCTGACCAACGGCAACCCTGTCTGGGCGCTGCTGCAAGAGGGCCTGCCCGGCGATCACGTCGCGCAGATCGGGCTGTTGCCGTTCGCCAACACCAAGAAGGCGCATGACAAGGCCAAGGCGGCGGGCATCTACGTCGCCAGCATTCGCGCTTGCCAGGCCAAGGGTTTGTCGGCGATTGCGGAAAATGCGCTGGAGAAGCTCTCAGCGCGGTGTGACGCGATCCATGTCGACTTCGACATTGACGTGATCGAGCGCGCGCAGCTGCCGGGCGCGCCGGGCGCGCGGCCGGGCGGCGTGTCGCCGCAGGATTTCTTCGACGCTGCACGGCTGATCTGCGCGCATCCGAAGGTGCGCTGCGTGGATCTGACCGAGTTCGATCCTTCGCTCGATGTCGCCAGCATCAGTGCGCTGACGGCGGCGCGTTGGACTTGCGAAGTGTTGGCCGGATTCTTGAAGCGCTAGCCGACGAGCAGGAACTCAACCTCTCAAACCCGGGATCAGCATGGGCACGCGTGCGCGATACTTCGTGTAATCGGCGTCGCTAACGTCACGCCGTAGTGCGCGTTCTTCCATCTTGGCGCGGAACGAGAGCGCGGCGATCAAGCTCGCAGCCCCCGCTACGGCTTCGACCCGTCCCAACTCGGCGGCCGTCGCGAGCGCGGCGAGCAGGATGCCGGCGTAAACCGGATGTCGCACCACGCCATACGGTCCGGTATCGACAATGCGATGGGCGTCGGTCGGTGAAACCGCGTTCGACCACAGCGGACCCAAGTGCAGCCTGCCCCAGAACGCGAAGGCAAAGCCCGAGACGACAACCGCAAACAACGGCCAACCGAACCATGCCGGCATCGTCCAGATGACGCCCAGGCCCTGCGGCCGGAAGGCGACAAGCATCATTACGATCGCGGCGATGCTCAGCACCCGGCTGGGGCTTTCGACCCCGAAATCGTCATGACTCGCCGCGCGCGCGCTCCATCCGGCGACCATCACCCACGCAATCAAGAACGCGATCCACGCTGCGAAAATGGCGGCGCGGGGATCGAACGCCATCATGACCCACTTACGAAGGGGACGAGCATTGGCACGCGCTCGCGGTACGCCGCGTACTCGGGCCCGAGCTTCTCGCTCAGGAAACGTTCCTCCTGCCGCGCCTTCATCCAGCAGCCGAGGGCGAACAGGGACTCGCCGATCAGCGCCTCCCAGCGTCCGCGCGCGACGGCGGTTGCGAAGCCGGCGAGCAGCAACCCCGTATAGATTGGGTGCCGCACAATGGCGTATGGCCCTGTGGTGACGATACTGTGGTCCTGCTTTCGCGTGATCGTGCCGGACCATAGCGCGCCAAGATGAATCCGCGCCCACCAGGCGAATGCAAAGCCTGCGGCGATCAGCGCGACCATCACCCACCCCACGGCGACGCCTGCATCCCAACCGCGCGGCACATGGGCCAAATCGACGAGGCCGAAAAGCATGACCACTCCGACCATGGTGACGATGCGGTACGGCGCCTCCTGCGCAAAGCTGGCCCGGGCCGCGGTCTGGCGTGACCAGATTGCTGCGACGAACCACGAGAGCGCCCACGCCGACCATATGACGAAGATCCAGGTGCTGGGCGCCGTCGCCCAGCCCGGATCGAACAAATGCCGGTAATATTCCCTCATTCCATCGTCACCACGAGCTTGCCTTGGGCGCTGCGGTCCATGAGGGCGCGAATGGCCCTGCCGCCGTCGCGCAATGGGTAACGAGCGGAAATACGCGGCTTGATCTTGCCTTCGCCGTAAAGCCTGAAGAGATCGCGCACGTTGCCCTTGTGCAAGTCCGGCTCGCGCGCAACCGAGGCGCCCCAGAACACCCCGACGATGGAGGAGCTCTTCAGAAGCGTTAGATTGAGCGGCGGCGCAGGAATGCCGGCGGGAAAGCCGATCACCAGATAGCGCCCGTTCCAATTCATCGCGCGCAACGCCGGTTCGCAGTAATCGCCGCCGACGGCGTCGTACACGACATCGGCGCCGCCGCCGCACGCCTTCTTGAACGCCTCCGCCAAGTCCTTGCTTTGTTGTTTTGACATCCCCGACGCCGGATAGATCACTGCATCATCGGCGCCGGCGTCTCTGGCGAAGCGCGCCTTCTGCTCCGTCGAGACCGCAGCGATCGCGCGCGCGCCCATGGCTTTCGCCAGTTCGATGGCGGCAATGCCGACACCGCCGGCCGCGCCCAACACCAGCACGACTTCGCCTCGCTTCACCGCGCCGCGATCCTTGAGCGCATAATACGACGTGCCATAGGTGAGGATGAAGGCGCTCGCTTCGTCGAACGGCATGGCGTCTGGGATCGGCAGCACGCGCGCGGCTTGCGCTTTCACCTTCTCGGCAAAGCCACCCCAGCCCAGCGAGCCGATAACGCGCTGGCCGGGCCTCAGGTTGGCGACTCCCGGCCCCACGCTTTCGATCACGCCCGCGATCTCGCCGCCGGGCGCAAACGGCCGCTCCGGTTTGAATTGGTACTTGTCTTCGATGATGAGGCTATCGGGAAAGTTCACGCCGGCGGCCTTCACTGCGATAATGACTTCGCCCTCGCCGGCGACAGGATCGGGAAGATCGGCCAGTTCCAGCGCTTCCGGCGGCCCGACTTTGGTGCTCAGCAATGCTTTCATGATCGCGCCTCTTGGATGCCGGCCACCCCCGGCGTAGATGCGTTCTAGCCCATGCTTGAGGATGAGCAACGATGACGCGACGAGGTTATTTCCTGCGGCTCGCGATCTCCGTCATAATCGATCTTTGCGACTTTACCTTCGGTCGCATCCCAATCCTGGGCACGGTGGAGGACGGCGTCGGCGGCATTGTCGCGACCGCTCTCTGGGGCCGCGCCGGACTTGTCTATTTCTGGGAACTGATCGACGTCACGGATCAGATCGATGGCTTCGTACCGACTGCGACTCTGATCGGGCTTTATGTCGGCTGGCGCGAGGGGCACATCGGCAGACGGGCGCGGCCTGCACCTCTCGAAACAAACTGACGCTGGAGTATGAATGACTTCGATTTGGTCCCTGGCCTTGCACGGCGGCGCCGGCGCCATCGCCGAACGCGTCTATAAGCGCGAGGAAGAGCACATGGCCGCCCTGCTCGAACAGGGTGCGACGATGCTGGCGCAAGGGACGAGCGCGCTCGACGTGGTGACCGCCATGGCCGAGGCGCTGGAAGCCAGCGGCTTGCATCAGGCCGGCAAAGGCGCAGCGCCCAACGCCAACGGCGTCGTCGAACTGGACGCCTCCGTGATGGATGGGCCCACGCGCGCGGCCGGCGCGGTGGCGGCGCTGCAGGGATTTCTCTCGCCGGTGCGCGTGGCGCGCGGCGTGATGGAGAAAACCCCGCACGTGCTGCTCGCAGGCGAGGGCGCCGCGCAGTTTGCGGCCATGAGCGGCTTTGCGCGCGTGGAGGACCCAGCCGGCTATTACCAGACCGCGGCGAGCGGGCTGGCCAGCGTGGACGCCAAGATGGGGACGATCGGCGCGGTGGCGCTGGACGCCTCCGGGCGCCTCGCGGCCGCGACATCGACCGGCGGCCTGCGCGGCAAGATGCCCGGCCGCGTCGGCGACACGCCGATCATCGGCGCCGGTTGCTGGGCAGACGAACGCGCCGCCGTGTCGTGCACGGGGCTCGGCGAGTACTTCATGCGCGTGAATGCGGCGGCGGATGTTTCGGCGCGCATTGCCTATGCCGGTCAAAGTCTCGACGAGGCGGCGTTCGGCGTGATCGAGGATGTGCGCCGCCTCGGCGGCTCCGGCGGCTTGATCGCGGTCGACGCCAAGGGCCACATTGCCACCCCGTTCATCAGCCAGGGTATGAAACGGGGAATCGCTTCATCCTCCGGCCTTCGAGAAGTCAAAACATTCAGGTGAACCCAATGAAACAGCTTCTGGCTCTGGCGTGTGTGGCGGCGCTCGCCGCGTGTACGACGACAGGCGGCGCAACGACGGGCCAAATCCAATGGCGCTGCGATAATGGCGCCGCGTTCAGCATGCATTTGACCGAGCAAGGCAACGCCGAAGTGTTCGCGGGCGGACGCACCTATACCCTGCCCGGCGTCATCGCAGGTTCAGGCACCCGCTACACGGACGGCACGGTCGAGTATTGGGAGCATGGCAACGAAGCGATGCTCAACGGCGCGGCGGGCGGGCCGTACACCAATTGTCACCGGTGAGGCAAAAGCGATGCGAGCGCTTCTCGTCCTCGTTGGCGCGGCGGCCCTTACAGCGTGCGCGACGATGGGCGGCGGCGGCATTGGCAATCGCATCACCTGGCGCTGTGACAGCGGCAGGAGCTTCGGCGTGCATTTCACCACGGCCGGCGCTGAAGTCTATGCGAACGGACGCTCCTACCCGTTGCCGCATGCGCAATCGGCGTCCGGCGCGCGCTATTCCAACGGTCGGGTCGAGTATTGGGAGCACGCCGGGCAAGCGGAGCTTTCCGGCGCGGCGGGCGGACCGTATGTGAATTGCAAGCGGCGCTGATGCGCGGGTATTTCGGCATTGGCGCGGAGGAGATGTCGAAGCCGATGAATCTCGGCGCGCTAATGCGCACCGCGCATGCGTTCGGCTCTAGCTTCTTTTTCACCATCAATGCGCACCCGAAGGTGCGTGAGGCTTATAACAGCGACACCTCCCGCAGCTTCGAGCACATGCCCTATTACGCCTGGGACAGTCTCGACGCGATGCGGCTGCCGCGCGGCTGCACGCTGGTGGGCGTTGAGTTGACGGACGATGCGATCGAACTGCCGCGCTTCCAGCACCCGAGTGCCGCGGCCTACGTGCTTGGCCGCGAGCGCGGCTCGCTGTCGCCGGAACTGCTCTCGCGCTGCAAGCACGTGGTGAGAATCCCGACCAAGTTCTGCTTGAACGTCGGCCTCGCCGGCGCGCTTGTCATGTATGACCGGTTGCTGGCGCTCGGCGGTTATCCGGCGAGGCCGATCATGCCGGGCGGGCCGAAGCTGGAGATGACGGAAGAGCAAAAACCGAAGCGGTAGGTCTACGGGTAGACGTAGACGTAGCGGACGCGCGGGCTGGCTACGAGCGACCAGATGAGCGCCGCCCACCAGAAGATGACGGTCCAGCCCAGGAAGAAGTTGAGAAGGAAGACGCCAAGCGGGCTGGCGCCGCGCGCGATCGCGATGATCGTCGGCATGAAGTAGAGGACCAGCAATGTCAGCACGGGCGCGAACCTCCGCTGGAAAACTAAGTATGCAGCGTCGCGGCTTGAGACAAGCGCCTCCGCCGCTGGCGGCGCGGAGGCGCTGTTACAAGATTACGACTTCATCGGCGCCTGGCCGCCGCCTTTCAGCACCGGCCATTGCGCGAACGCGAACCAGATGAATAGCCCCAGGCAAATGCACGGCCCGATCAGCGGGACGATGCCGGCCAAGAAGATGAGCGCCAGCGCACCGGGATAACCCGCCTTCGAGAAAATTCGCCACCAGCAATAGAGCGAGAAGATTAGAATGACGAGGCCGACGATTGCGAACACCGCGAAGTACGGCCCCATCATGGCCATGATGTTTGTGACGTCCGCCATGTTGCCGGGCGCCACGGCGCCGCCTGTTTCTTCTGGTTTCATTCCCGCCTCCCATGTCTAGGCGGGCGGCACGCTAAACCCGGCAAAAACCCTCCCGCAAGCATTGTCTCAATCAGTGAAGGGGATTGTGCGCCGCAGCGGCGATCCCCATAACCCGCGCGTGCAATCCGTCCTGCCCTCGCTCGCCGGCCTGACCAAGCAGGAATTGGCCGAAAAGCTCATCGCCGTCGGCGTTGATGCAAGCAAGGCGCGCATGCGCGCCGAACAATTGTGGCGCTGGATCTATCATTACGGCGTCACCGAATTCTCGCAGATGACCAACGTCGCTAAGGAGCTGCGCGCCGCGCTTGCCGAGCATTACACGCTGTCGCGGCCGGAGATCGTCACGCAGCAGCTTTCCCAAGACGGCACACGCAAGTGGTTGATCCGTTTTGGGCCGGGCGTGGAAGGCGAGTGCGTGTTCATTCCGGATGTCGGCCGCTCGGGCGCACTGTGCGTCTCGAGCCAGGTGGGCTGTACGCTGAACTGCACCTTCTGCCACACCGGCACGCAGAAGCTGGTGCGCAATCTCTCCGCCGCCGAGATCGTCGCGCAAGTGATGATCGCTCGCGACGCGCTGGGTGAGTGGCCGACCTCGAACGAGGACCGCGCCCTCACCAACATCGTATTCATGGGCATGGGCGAGCCGCTCTACAATTTGGACAATGTGGCCAAGGCGATCGACATCATCGCCGACGGCGACGGCATTTCGATCTCCCGCCGGCGCATCACGGTGTCGACCGCGGGCGTCGCGCCGAAGATCGCCGAACTGGGCGAACGCACCGGCGCGATGCTGGCGACTTCACTGCACGCGACCAACGACGCGCTGCGCAATCAGCTCGTGCCTATCAATCGCAAGTATAATTTGGATGAATTGTTCGCAGCGATCCGAGCTTATCCGACCCTCGGCAACGCCAAGCGCGTCACGTTCGAATATGTGATGCTGAAAGGCGTGAACGATACCCTGGCGGAGGCGAAGGCGCTGGTGAAGCTGCTCGCCGGCATTCCAGCCAAGATCAATTTGATTCCCTTCAATCCTTGGCCCGGCGCTCCGTACGAGTGTTCGGATTGGGATACGATCGAGAAATTCGCCGAAGTGCTCAACCGCGCCGGCTATTCCTCCCCCATCCGTACGCCGCGCGGGCGTGATATCCTTGCGGCCTGCGGTCAACTCAGAAGCGAAAGCGTCAAGCAGCGCGCCAGCGAACGCCTGAAGGCGGAAGCATGATGGACACGCCGCGCCTGGAAGCGCCGGGACTCGTGCTGCGGCCGCTGGAAATGTCGGACGCCGAGGCGCTGTTTGCTGCGCATAGCGACCCGCACACGCATCAATATTGGTCGAGCGCGGCGCACAAGAGCGTGGCGCAAACCGCCGCCTACATCGAGGACACCATCGCCGCGGGTCATGCGTGGGCGATCACCGAAAACGGCGGCGAGGCGCTGGGACGCATCGCGCTGTTTCAGTTGCGCGATGGTGTGGCCGATATCGGCATCATCATGCGGCCCGATGCGACCGGGCGCGGGCTTGCATCGAAGGCGCTGGCGCTGGTGTGCGCGTACGGTTTCGAGACGCTTGGCCTGCATCGCATCGCCGCCGACGTGGACCCGGAGAATTCGGCGTCGTTGTCCCTCTTCCTGCGCGCGGGGTTCCAGAGAGAGGGGCTGCTTCGTGGCAATTGGAAGACACACTTGGGCATTCGCGACAGCGTCATTCTGGGCAAAGTGCGGCAATAGCCTCGCTCACGCGCCTGTGACGGCGGGCGCGAAACAAAGCGGCGTTCGTCTGCGTATACCTGCACATGTTCGACATTCCCTCCATGCAGCGTCTCGACGACGAGACGTTCGCCGCCTTCGTGGGCGGCGCAGGCCGCGGGCTGGTGCTGTTCGGTTCGCACAACGGCAAGCCGACTTTGGCGCAGGCGCACGTCCTCGCCGATGCTTGGGCGGACCGGCACAGCGACACCCGCTTCGGCTACATCGACGCGCTTTGCTGCGAGCTCGGCAGGAAGCGCTACGCCGTGCGCCTCCTGCCTACGCTGCTGATCGGCGCGATGGCCGGGTGTTGGCGAAGCTTGAAGGCTTCCACGATCGAGCGCGGCTGGATGCGGCATTGAACGATCGCGTCGAAGCGACCGTAGCGATCGCGGCGTAGTTCAGACGGTCGCGGCTTTGCATCCTGGTTTTGCCTTTCGCTAAAACAAGCGAAGTGACGAATTGGCTATGGCGCCGGGGCAGGCTTGGCGGCCCCGGTGATGATGGCGCGGATGGCGCGTTCGAATTGTTCGGGCGGCTGGGCGCCTTGCAGCATCCAATGCTGGTTGAAGATGATCGACGGCACCGCGTGGATGCCGCGTTGCTGCCAGAAAGCTTCGATGGCTCGGACTTCGTCGGTGAATTCGCCGCTCGCGAGGATTTGCGCGGCGCGCGCGGGATCGAGACCGGCTTCGCGCACGGCGTCGATCAACGCGGCGGGATCGTTGCTGGGCCGCTGGTCGGTGAAATTGGACTTGAACAGCGCTTGCTTGAGTTGAAGGGCGCGGCCTTCTTGTTCAGCCCAATGCAGCAGGCGATGCGCATCGAAGGTGTTCCAGATACGGCTGTCGGGGCTGTAGTTGAAGGTGAAGCCGAGATCTTCGCCGGCTTGCTTGATGGCCTGGCGCGCAGCCGCTGAGCGTTCGGGCGATGAGCCATACTTCTTGGTCACGTGCTCGGCAGTGTTCTCGCCTTCCGGCGGCATGTCGGGATTGAGTTCGAACGGCTGGAGATGGATTTCCGCTTGGACCGCGTCGCCGACGTTGGCGAGCGCTTGCTGCAGCGAACGCAGGCCCACGACGCACCACGGGCAGGCGATGTCGGAGACAAAATCGATGCGGAGGGATTGGGCCGTCATGAATGTTCATATAGCGCACTCGCGCTTCCCCGTTAGAGGGAGCCGTCATGCGAAGCGTGACTGAGGGGACGGCGCCAACGGTTGGGACTCCGGCGCTGCCCTCTCCGTCGCGTACTGGCGCACGCGCCACCTCTCCCTACGGGAGAGGACGAGGGTTGTGTATCAGCGATAGAACTCCGTCCTTCGATCCCGGAAAAAACCCCAGGCGGCGCGGTGGCGGTCCAGGAAATCGAGATCGAATTCGTGGACCAGCACGCCCTCTTCGGCGCGGCCGAGTTCTTCGACCAGATCGCCGCGATGAGTGGCGATGAAGCTTGAGCCGTAATAGGTCTGCGTTGCTGCGCCGACGGTTTCCGTGCCGATGCGATTGGCGGCGACGACCGGGATAACGTTCGACACGGCGTGGCCGCACATGGCGCGGCGCCACGGATCGCGGGTGTCGAGGGTGGCGTCATGCGGTTCGCTGCCGATTGCCGTTGGGTAGAACAGCACTTGCGCGCCCATCAGCGCCATGGCGCGCGCGCACTCGGGAAACCATTGGTCCCAGCAAATGCCGACGCCGATGCGGCCGAACTTGGTGTCCCAGACTTTGAAGCCGGTATCGCCCGGGCGGAAATAGTATTTCTCCATGTAGCCGGGGCCATCGGGAATGTGGCTCTTGCGATATGTGCCGAGATTGGCGCCGTCAGCGTCGAGGATGACGATGGCGTTGAAATAGAGCGGGCCGTCGCGTTCGAAGATCGAGACGGGAATGACAACGCCGAGTTCTTTGGCGAGCGGCTGCATGGCTTGCACGCAGGGATGGGTGGCGGCGGGGTAAGCGGTGGCGAACCACTTCTCTTCTTGCGCGGTGCAGAAGTAAGGGCCTTGGAAAAGCTCCGGCGGCAGGATGACTTGCGCGCCTTTCTTGGCGGCGTCGCGCATCAGGCGCTCCACCGTCTTGATGTTGGCGGCCATGTCCTCGCCAAATGCGGCTTGGAGGGCGGCGACTCTTATTGTTTGCGACATCACTCAACCCCAACCCAGAGTCATTCCGGAGACGCGAAGCGTCATCCGGAAGCCAGGAACAGCACCCTGTGCTCTACGATCCCTGGGTTCCGGGTCTCGCTCCGCTCGCCCGGAATGACTCTGGATATGTTGCATCACAAGTGCCCCGCCACGGCCCAGTCGAGCGCTTGTTCGAGGCGGTCGTTGCCCCAGAAGAGTTCACTGTCCGCAGTGACGAAGGCCGGCGCGCCGAACACACCGGCGGCTTGCGCTTCTTCGGTGGCGGCGCGCAGCGCGTTCTTCACGCTGTCTTGCTGGGCCTTCTCGACGAGCGCGGCGTCGAGGCCGGCGCGGCGCAGCGCTTCGGCGGCGGCAAGCGGATCATCGATCGATCGGCCCTCGCCGAACTCGATCTGATACACAGCCTGCGCGAACTTCTGTCGCGGCGCGCCTTCGAGCGCGGTGGCGATGCGGGCGCACATGAGCGAATTCTGTGGGAAGGGCCTCGGGAGCTGGAACGGCAGATCGAGCGCGCCGCAAGTGCGCTCAAGATCGCGCACCATGTACTGGCCTTTCACCGGATAGAGATTGAACGGCGAGTCCTTCCAGCCCTGCTGCGCGAAGATGGGGCCGAGCAGCATCGGACGCCATTCGACCAGAACACCCTTCGCGGCGGCCACGCGATCAATGCGCATGGCGGCGGGGTAGGAGTAGGACGAGGCGAAGTCGAACCAGAAGGTGATGGTCGGCGTCATGCCGGCTCCTGTTGAGTGATGCAGTGGAATGAGCCGCCGCCGGTCAAAATGGCGTGCGAAGACAGACCGACGACCTTGCGGCCCGGGAAGAGCGCGCCAAGCGCATTCACGGCGTCGTCGCCGCTGTCGGAATAGATCGGCATGACAACGGTGGAATTGCCGATGACGAAGTTCATGTGGCTGGCCGGCACGGCGTCGGCGTCTTCATCGACAACGAGCCCGGGCGAAGGAATGCGGATGACTTCGAGCTTGCGGCCTTGCGCGTCTTTCATGGCGGCCAGCGTCAACGCAATCTCATCAAGCACGTCGGCGTTCGGATCGTCGTCGCCATAGGCTTGCTGGCAGACGACGCGTCCCGGCGCGACGAAACGCGCCAGGTTGTCGATGTGGCCGTCAGTGTGGTCGTTGGCGAGACCCTCGTCGAGCCAGAGGATTCTCTCGACGCCAAGCGCGCGCTTCAAAGCGGCTTCCGCTCGCGCCTCATCCCAATCGGCGTTGCGATTCGGGTTGAGCAGGCATTGGCGGGTGGTGAGCAGTGTTCCCTCCCCGTCCATTTCGACAGCGCCGCCTTCGAGGACGAAATCGTGGCGCGCGAGCTCAACGCCCGCGGCGCGCGCGATCTGGTCGGCCACTTCGGTGTCGTGCGAGAGCTGATACTTGCCGCCCCAGCCGTTGAACTTGAAACCGACTGCGCCGCCGCGCGCAAAGATCGGACCGGTGTCGCGAAACCAGATATCGCCAAACGCGCCCGGCACGATCTCGGCGCTCTGCCGCAGCGCGAGCCTGGCGCTCGCCTCGGCTTCGCGGCCACAGGCGAACACGCGCATCGTATCGCCACGGCCCTCGTCGTAGAGCGCGCGGATCATGGCGGCGACTTCGAGCCGCGCAGGCTCCAAATCCTCGCCCCACAGATCGGCGGCGGAGGGCCAAGCGGTCCAGATCGCCTTGTGCGGCGCCCATTCCGGCGGAATCATCATCGGCGCAACCCTTAGCGGATCAGAATGACGCCAGATAGGCACGCGCGGCTTGCGCGCCAAGCGCCTTGTTCGGTGGCGTCGGCGTTTTCCATCCGCTAAGAGGTCGCGGGGACTTCCGAGACGCCGATGACCGCCGCCGCCCGAAGCAAAGCCTTCGACCGCACGACGCTCACGTTCGTCGCAGTGCTGGTTGCAGCGACGGCGCTGCGCATCTGGGCGCTGAGGGCGGCGCCGCTCAATCTCTATCACGACGAAGCCGAATTCTGGGCCTGGTCACGCACGCCGGCCTGGGGTTATTTGAACGCGCCCCCGATGGCGGCGTGGGCGATTTGGGCGACGACGCACTTCTTCGGCGACGCGGAATGGGCAGTGCGGCTAGCGGCGCCGATCAGTCAAGCGGCGTCGGCGCTGGCGCTCTATGCGCTTGGGCGCAACCTCTATGGCGCGTGGGCGGGATTCTGGACCGGCGTCGTCTGGCTGGCGACGCCCGGCGTCTGGTTCTCCAGCGGGGTGATTTCCGCGGACGCGCTGCTGTTGCCGTTCTTGTCGCTGGCGCTGGTGGCGATGTGGCGCATGCTGGAGACGCGCGCGACGGCCTGGGCGATCGTGCTCGGCGTAGCGATCGGTCTGGGGTTCAACGCTGCATACGCAATCCTCTATTTTCCGATCGGAGTCGCGGCGGCGGCGCGCTGGTTGCAGCCGCTGCGCGAAGCGCTCAAGGGCGGGCGCGGCCTCGTGGCGATACTGATCGCCTTGGCGCTGTTCGCGCCGAATATCCTTTGGAACGCCCAGCACAGCTTTGAAAGCGCGCAGCACGCGGCGGCCAATCTCAATGTGAACTTCGCCAATCTTTTCAACACCAGCAAGATCGTCGAGTTCATGACCGGTCAGGCGCTGCTGATCGGGCCAATCGTGTTCTTCGTGTTGCTGGGCCTGTTCGCGCGCGCGATCGGCAGAAGCGGCGGCTTGTCGGACGAAGATCGCTTCTTGCTGGCCTTCACGTTGCCGCCGCTTGTGCTGGTAACGCTCTTTGCAATTGTCGCACGGGCGGAGCCGAACTGGGCGGTGACGGCTTATCCGGCGGCGCTGACCTGGTTCGTGGGCAGCCTCATCGGCAGCGCCAGCGGACGGCGCCTGATTGCCGCGGCCCTGATCGTGAACGTCGTACTCGGCGGCGTGATCGCATTTGGCTTCTTCCATCCGAGTTCGGCCGGCGTCATCGGCGGCACACGTGAAAACACGACGTGGAGCGAAGCCGCACGAGCGGTGGCGTTGCGGGCGGTGCCGTTGCGCGGCGAACGGCCGTTCGGCGCCGTCGTCATCGACAGCCAAGAAGCATTCTACCAATTCAATTATTACTGGGCGCGTGAACGAAACGCGTCGCCCGGCTTGCCGCCATTGCGCTTGTGGATGGCGCGTGGGCCGACCCAGGCCGCACCCGACGGCGCCATCGCCCTGCGCGCCAGGGACGGCGCGCGCGTTCTTGTGGTGCACACAGCGTCGAACCTCCTCCCATTCGTCGCCGGCGATTTCACGACCTTCCGCACGGTCGATCATATCCTGGCGCCGCCTGGAGGCCGCCCGGCCCGCGCGCTCGATCTCTCTGTCGGCGAAGGTTTTGCACCTGCGCGCCGCGATAGCGCGTTCCTGGATCGCCTGCAGAGCCGACCCAGTTCTCCGGCCACGTGACTATTCCGGATCCCACCAGGCGCGACCATCGCGATCCATGAGATTGGCGGCGGCCTCGGGGCCATTCGAGCCGGCGGCGTACGGTTTGGGATCGCCGCCCGCCTCTTCCCAGGCAGCGAGCAGATTGTCAGCCCACTTCCACGCCGCTTCGACTTCGTCGCGGCGCATGAAGAGCGAAAGGTTGCCGCGCACGACGTCCATCAACAGACGCTCGTAGGCGTCGGGGTAGCGCACAACGAACTCGTCGGCGAAGGAAAGATTAAGCGGCGCGGCTTTGACGTAGAGCCCGCCAGTTCCAGGCTCTTTCATGTTGAGCCACAGATTAACGCCTTCGTCGGGCTGCAAACGAAGGACGAGACGATTGGGCGATTCCTCCTCGCCGAAGATCAGGACGGGAGGCGTTTTGAATTGCACGACGATTTCCGAGCGGCGGCTGGCGAGGCGCTTGCCCGTGCGCAGGTAGAACGGCACGCCGGCCCAGCGCCAATTCTCGATCTCGGCCTTGATGGCGACGTAGGTTTCAGTGCTCGACGCCCTGCCGAT
>JAFEDV010000469.1 GCA_018241475.1 Pseudomonadota bacterium
AGCGTCTGTTCGTGCAGATAATTGCCCCCGAAGCGCGCGTCCAAATCGGCGAGGGTGGCGTCATTTTCGATCGCGGCGATGCGGCTGCCGCTGGAATGCGGCAACGCCGGCTCACCGGCATAGATGTAGTTTGCGAAATTTCCGGTATCGCCGGGAAAATGCCCCGTGGCGATGGCGGCCGCGTTGACCGTGGTGAGCGTGGGATAAACCGAATGGCTGTTGGCGAAGTCGACGCCTTCGCGCCGTGCGGCAAGCAATTCTGGCGCATCCGCCGCGGTCACTGAACCATAGCGCAGGCCATCGGCGACGAAGATGATGACGTTGTGCGGGACTCGGGACGCTGGCGTGGGGGTGGCGCAGTTTGCCGCTAGCAAAGCCAAAAGCGCGGTCGCCGCCGCAAACCGTGTCGTCTTCAGCATGACCTTCCCCGCAATCGCGCCCCTCTAAGCGCTTTACGCTACAGATCGGTGACGGCGAGCCCCAGTGCATCGCGCATTTCCCTTATGTCGGCGAGCTTCGCTTCGAACGGCGACCAATCATCGCGCTCGGCGATGGCCGCCCACACCCGCTCCACCTCGCCGATCACCATCGATACCGGCGTCGGCCGCTGCAACAGCGGCTTTTCCAGCAAGGGGCCGAGATCGCTGCGCGAGCGCGCGGCAATTCCGCTGCGTACGGCGGCGAAGGCGGCGCCCCGATAGAGTTCCGCCTGCGGGCTTTCGGCAGCGCGCGTCGCGCTGGCTTCGCCGCCGATCCAGTCATGAAAGAACTGATCCCAACCGGCCCGGCTTTGCGTCAGCCAGTCGAACAGCGCCTGCACAAAAACAAGATCATCGTGGCGGTCGCCTGGTTCGAGCTTCAGGCGCGCAAACATCGCGCGGCGAAGACCCTCCTGGTAGGCTGGCGCAAACTGCGCGAGCGCGGCCTCGAGCGGCGCGACCGGGCTCACCAAACTCAGCGCGCTGCCGAGCTGCGCCAGCGCCCACGAGACGGCTTCCGGCTGACGCCCGAAACAATAGAGCCCGGTTTCGTCGAAGTACGCCGCGGTGAAGCTCGGATCGCTCACCGGTAGGAAACGCCATGGTCCGTAATCGAAGCTTTCGCCGGTGACGGTCAGGTTGTCGGTGTTGAGCACGCCGTGCACGAACCCCGCCGCCATCCAGCTTGCCGCCAGCCGCCCGGCTTCGCGCGCGGTCCGCTCCAAGAGCCCAGCCGCACGCGCTTCCGCGTTCAGGCCCTTCAGCTCCGGGAAATAGGCCTCGGCGCAATGTTCGATCAGCGTATTTATCAGGTCGGCCCGTTCGAAGAAGGCCAGCCGCTGAAAGCTCCCGAACCGGATGTGGCTGTGCGAGAGCCGCACCAGCACCGACGACCGCGTCGGCGAGGGCTCATCGCCGCGCACCAGCGCCTCGCCGGTCTCGAACAGTGAAAACGCCTTAGACGTGTAGACGCCCAGCGCCTCCAGCATTTCCGCCGCCAGCACTTCGCGCACGCCGCCCTTGAGCGTCAGTCGCCCGTCGCCGAAGCGCGAATATGGCGTCTGGCCCGAACCCTTCGTGCCGAGATCAAGAAGCCGGCCGGCGTCGTCCCGCACTTGGGCGAAAAGAAAGCCGCGCCCATCGCCGATATCGGGGTTGTAGGTCCGGAACTGGTGGCCGTGATAACGCATCGCCAGCGGCATAGTCATATTGCCCGGCAACGGTTCGAAACGCGCGAAGTGCGCCTCCCATTCGGCATCCGTCAGGGCGTCCAGTCCCACATGCGCGGCCCAATCCTGGTTGCGCCGGCGCAGGATGCATTGTGGAAAGGCGGCCGGCCTCACGGGATCGGCAAACTCCGGCCCCAGTCGTGCAAACACGGGGGCGGCGGCGTAGCGATCCGAGACGGGCATGCTGGCGAAGGTAGGCCCGCAAATCGCTTGCGTCATGAGGCGAGAAGCCGTGACGCCGTCGATCATGTGTGGCAAGAACGCACGAGGGCGGGGTCAGGATCTTGGACGCGATGTCGGCGCACGGAATCGCTAGCATTGCCGTTGCGCTCTTCGCCCTCGCGGCGTGCGACGCCAATACGGCCAGCTCCGGCAAATCTGAGCAGAGTTCGAGCGCGCGCATCGCTGCGGCGCTGGACACTTGCGCGCAAGATCGTACCGGCTTTGCCCGCGCGGTGTGCGCCAGTTCGACGTTGGCGGGTCTGGATCGTCAGGTTCAGCGCGCTTTGGTTGCGGCTTCGGCCAATGTGTCCGACGCCGGGGCGCAACTGCTTGTCCGCAACGAAGCGCGTTGGCTGGAAGCGCAGCGCATCGGCTGCGGCGCCGGCGAGGCGGCGACGGTTCTATCGCCCGAGCAGGCGCGCTGCATGGAGGGACAGTTGCGAGCCCGCGCACAACAAGCGCGAACGGCTGTGCAGCAGATGGGCGGTTATACCTTTCAGCGCATGGAGCTGGTTGACGCCGCGCCGGTGACGCCGGCAATGGCTCAGCAGAGCGGGCTCGGCGCCGATGCGCCCGCAGCCATCGTTCGCGACATCCGCTTTCCACGCATCGACGGCCGCCAGACGCCGGAGATTCAGCGCTTCAACGACCTCGTCGCCCAACAGCCTTCCGTCACCTTCGATGAGGCCACCAACGAGATCGTCGACTACCGCATCGTTTATGCGGGGCCCGAACTCATCTCCGTGCGATTCGACATGAGCCAGGATGCGCTCGGCGCCGCCCACCCAAGCTCGTCGTCGAAAGGCGTGACCGTGCTCATGGGCGAGGGTCGCGAACTTGCCGAGCGCGATGTCTTCCGCACGGATTCGCGCTGGCAGGATTTCATCACCCAGCGGGCCGTGAGCGAACTGGCGCGCCAGTTCCAGGAAGACGGCTTTACGCCGCCGCAGCGCGATGTCCGCGAGACGGCGACGAAGCCGCATCTCTGGTTGATCTCTGAACGTGGCCTGACCATCCTGTTTCCGCCGTATTCGTTCGGAGCGCCTTACGTCATGGGTGGAACCGAGGTGACGATCCCCTGGGCGGACCTGCGACCTTATCTCAACCCTTCGGCCCCACTGCCGATCCGACCGAGCGCTTAGCACTCATTCCCGGATTGTCGCGCAGCGACAGGTCCGCGACGCGTAGCCAATCGCTTGGTGGTCAGCCGAGCAGTAAATCACCGGCGCACGGTCATCTTATGGGTGCTGGGCTCGCGGCCTCGCCGCGCCCCGGGGAATGGGTGGAGATGTCGCGGTGTCTTAACCACTACGACTGCGCTAACCAGCGTTGCATGAACCGCAACGGATCGCTCGCAGCGCTGGTTGGCGTCGTGCTGATCGGCATGACCGGCTTTGGCGTGTTCCTGCCGATCTTTCCATTCCTGGCCCTGCATCTCGGGGCGAACGCAACCGCCACCACAATCGCGATGGGATGCTACTCGCTCGGCCAGTTCATCGCGTCGCCGTGGTGGGGCAGGCTGAGCGACCGCGTTGGCCGCAAGCCGATCCTGATTGTCGGCCTGGTCGGCAATTGCATTTCCTATCTCATTCTCTCGCAGGCGCAGAGCGTCGAAATGCTTGCGGCTGCGCGCCTCTTCGGCGGCTTGATGGCCGGCAATGTCGGCGCCGCATTCGCCGCCGCCGCCGACCTTGCCGACGACAAGACGCGGGCGCGAAACATGGGGCTGCTGGGCGCGGCTGTCGGCCTCGGCTTCATCGCTGGCCCGGCGCTCGGCGCCGTTCTCATCGGAGGCGCGCCGGACAGCCAATCCTTCTCGCAAGTCTGCTTGATCTCCGCAGGCCTTGCCGCTCTTGCTGCGCTCGTCGCCTTCGCGCTCTTTCGCGAAAGCCTTCCAAGAGAGGCGCGCCGGCCGGCGGGCGCGCCGCGCGTGCGCCGAACCACGCTTCTGCTGACCCGACCGGCGCTTCAACGCTTCATTGCCGTCATGCTGGTGATGATCACGGCGCAAGCCCTGATGGAATCGACGTTCGGGCTTTGGGCGGATGCGGCCCTGCAATGGGGCCCACGCCAAGTCGGCTACGCCCTCGCTGGTCTGGGAGTTGGCGCCGTGCTGCTGCAGGGCGGCGCCGCCGGCCGCGTGTCGCGCGGCCTTGGCGAACGCACCATGCTGATCGTCGGTTTGGGCCTGCTTGTCGCGGGTTTCGGCGGCATGGCGGCCGCCCACAGTGAAAGCGTGTTGATCGTGTCGCTCGCGGTGCTCGTCACCGGCATCGGATTGGCCACGCCTGCACTCAACGCGCTGATCGCTGAGCAAGCCGCGGCTGAAGAGCGGGGCGCGGTGATGGGCCTTTCGCAATCGGCGTCGGCGCTCGGGCGCGTCATCGGTCCCATGGGCGCCGGCGCCATTTTCGATGCGTTTGGACATGGCGCGCCATTCGCTATTGCAGCGACGCTCATGCTTGGTGCGCTGTACGCCGCAACCAGCGCGCGTGTGCTTCACCCTCTCTCCCTCGCGGAGAGGGGGATGCAGAGTGAAAGGCGTTGAGCCGCCTCGCCAGTTCGGAAAACCGGCGTCCACGAACCACGTGGGCGATGTTTGGCCCTTCGCCCCTTATCGCTTCTCAGGGGAGAAGGGGAGCGTCAGTCTCGATAGCGCCGCCACACGCCATTACGGTCGCGCACTTCGTAGTTTCCGCCCGTTTCGCGCAAGCTCGGCGCTGCGAGCGGCGCCTTGCCGTATCCGCCGGGGATGTCGAGCACATAAGTCGGCTGCGCCAAACCGGAGGCGCGCTCGTGCAGCGCGCGCACCAGCGCCTGGCCCTGCGGCACGCTGCAGCGGAAGTGCGAGGCGCCCGGCGCCTTGTCGAGATGGTGCAGATAGTACGGCTTCACCCGCGCCTCGACCAAAGCGCGCATCAGCGCCTCCAGCGTCTCCGCCTCGTCATTGACACCCTTCAGCAGCACGGTTTGCGATAGCATCGGCACGCCCGCGTCGACCAAGCGCGCAATCGCTGCGCGTGCTTGCTCGGTCAACTCGCGCGCATGATTGATGTGCAGAACCACGTATGTGGCCGCGCCGTCGGCGCGCAGCGCCTCCACCAGGTCCGGCGTCACCCGCAGCGGATCGACAGCCGGCACGCGCGTGTGCCAGCGCAGAATTTTCACATGCGGGATCGTGGCGAGCCGCCGTGTGATCTCCCGTGTGCGTCGTGCCGAGAGCAGGAAAGGATCGCCGCCCGTGAGGATGACTTCCCAGATTTCCGGGCGGCTTTCGATGTAGGCGATCGCCGCATCAAGCTCTTCGCCGATCAGCGCGCCATCACCTTGCGGGCCGACCATCTCACGCCTGAAGCAGAAGCGGCAATAGACCGGGCATACGTGCACGAGCTTCAAAAGGCAGCGGTCCTCATAACGGTGCACCACGCCCTTCACCGGCGTGTGCGCATCGTCGCCGATCGGATCGCTCAGCTCATCGGGCGAGGTGATCAATTCGCGCGCATCCGGCCGGAACTGCGCGGCGATCGGATCGGCGGGAT
>JAFEDV010000046.1 GCA_018241475.1 Pseudomonadota bacterium
ATGAAGTGGTGGTCGGCCCTCTGGCGCACCTTCTTCATGCTGTTCTTTGCGTTGTTCGTGCTGATCCTCTTCTTCATCGCCGTGTTGTTCATCGGGTTGGCGGGCTGAATCCGTGTCACAGACCGATCTTTTCGTCACGGCGGGCTCGGCGGTGGTGATCGTGCTGATGCTCAGCGTGGCTTGGGTGTTGGGATTCCGGCAATCGGCGCGGCTTGACGAAGCGGAAGTGGCGCGGCTGGCGCGCGCCGAGGGCGCCAACATCGAAGCCGCCGCCATCGACGCCAAGGGTCGCGCCGCCGTGGCCAAGCTCAGCGGCGGCAAATTGTTGATCGCCAAGGTTATGGCGGACGGCGTCTCCGCCCGCGTGCTGCCGCAAGGGCAGGCGCGGGTGCGCTTGCGGAAGGGCGGGCTTAGCATCGTGTTTGGCGATTTGGGCTATCCGTCGCTAAATATGCGACTTGAGAATCCGCCCGCTTGGCTAGCGGAGCTTGGAGCCCAGACGTGATCGCGCCCGAACCCGCGCCGCCGTTTCATATTCCGCCGATCGTCACCTACGCGGTGCCGTTCTTCGTGTTGACCATCATTATCGAGATGATCTGGGTCCGGGTGACCAGGAAAGGCCGCTATCAGGTCACCGACAGCTTCTCCAGTCTGGCCATGGGGTTCGGCAACCAAATCGTCGGCACGCTGTTTGGCGCCGCCTTCGTGCTCGCCGCCTATTATTGGGTCTATCAGCACAGGCTCTTCACCCTGCAATGGACGGCGCCGGTAATGGTCGCGTGCTTCTTTGCCGAGGACCTCGCCTATTACTGGTTCCACCGCATCGCGCACGAGCGGCGTTTCTTCTGGGCGAGCCACGTCATTCATCACTCGTCGCAGCACTACAATCTGACGACAGCGCTTCGCCAGACCTGGACCGGCGCCATCGGATTCAATTTCATTTTCTGGCTGCCGCTGCTCTATCTGGGCTTTCCGCCGCCAATGGTGCTGATGTTCTCGAGCATCAGCCTGGTCTATCAATACTGGATCCACACCGAACTGATCGGGCGCATGTGGGCGCCGTTCGAGTGGGTGATGAATACGCCCTCACATCACCGCGTGCACCACGCCACCAACGCCAGATATCTCGATGCGAACTATGCCGGCGTGCTCATCATCTGGGACCGGTTGTTCGGGACGTTCGTTGCTGAAGACGACAAGGAGAAGCCGCGCTACGGCATCATCTCGCAGCTTGGCACCTTTAATCCATTTCGCATCGCTTTCCATGAGTGGGCCGGCATCTGGCGTGATGTCACCCGCGCCAAGTCGCTCCGTGAAGTGTTCGGATACCTAATCGGCCCGCCGGGCTGGAGCCCGGACGGCTCGCGTAAGACCAGCGCATCGATCAAGGCAGCATGGGCGCGCCAGCAGGCCGCCGCCGTGCCGGCCGAATAGTGGGCGCCGCTCTTTTGTGAGGTCCGTATGTATGTGCCTCAACATTTCAGCGCCGAGGACGCCGATGCATTGATTGCGCGTCTCACGCGACGCTTCGCCGGCGTTCTGGTGAGTGCGGACGCCAACGGCCAGCCGGTCGCGACGCACATGCCGGTGCTGTGGAACGCCGAGCGCCGCATCGCCACGGGTCACATCGCCCGCGCCAATCCGCAATGGAAGCTGGGCGCGGGGCGGGGGCTGATCGTGCTGGCGGGACCGGAGACCTACGTCTCTCCGAGCTACTATCCCTCCAAGGCAGAGCACGGGAAAACCGTGCCGACCTGGAACTACGAAGCCGTGCATCTGAGCGGGCCAGTCGAGTGGTTCGATGATGGGGCGCGCTTGGAGGGCGTGGTGCGGCGGCTATCTGAGGTTCACGAAAACGATCGCGCCGAACCATGGCGCATCGAAGATGCGCCCCGCGCTTACATCGAAGCGCTGCTTCGCGGGATCGTCGGCGTCGAGATGCGCGTGGAGCGGATCGAAGCGAAGCAGAAGCTGTCACAGAACAAGAGTGTGGGAGATTTCGACGGCGTCGTCGCCGGGCTGGAAGCAGCCGCCAATCCCGACGCTGCGGAAGTGGCTGCGCGGATGCGTTCGACTCGGGTTATGTCGGACGATCCGGACGGCAATTAATGACCATCCACATCATCAAGCTCTGCGTCGGCGCCGAGAGCGTCGAGGATCTGGCCGAGTGGCAGATTGGGCAGTTGAAGCGCGCGCGCAAGGCGAGAGCGAGCGCGATCAATCCGAAGCAAAAGGCGCATCCGGTCTGCGGCACGCGCATGTGGCCAAAGCGGGTGGAGGACGTGCTGGCCGGCGGCTCGCTCTATTGGGTGATCAAGGGCGTCGTCAGCGTGCGCCAGAAGATCGTCGCCATCGACGAGGTGATCGACGATCACGGTCAGCGCTGCGGCCTCTATCTCGATGCGCATTTGCAGCGCACCGCGCCGCAACCGCGCCGCGCCTTCCAGGGCTGGCGCTACCTGGAAATGAGGGACGCGCCCGCCGATCTCGCCGCCGCGCGAGGCGGCGCGGATTTGCCGGAGCATTTACGGCGGCAGCTGGTGGAGTTGGGAGCGTGGTGAAGCAACAAGCAACACGATAGAGTCATTGCGGGCGAGCGGAGCGAGACCCGGAGCCCAGGGACTGCAAAACTGTGTGTTTG
>JAFEDV010000470.1 GCA_018241475.1 Pseudomonadota bacterium
CAGCAACATAGAGACGCTTCGCGGTTCCAATTGGCTTCAAGCGGGGCTCCTGTACGGCGCGGGGCTATTCTTCCTCGTCTCCGCCATTCGCCTCATGCGCCGCACACAGGGCTTCTGGACCTGGCTGTTGGGTTTTGCCTGTTTCGGCGGGCGATGGGCGCTGGCGCAACAGGACAGCGGCGGCCTCGTCGGCACCGTCCAGCACATCAATCCGAACGCCTATCTGCAACCGCAGACGCTCATTGCCTCGCCGGGTGCGCCGGAGGCGCAGGTGGCGCTGCTTGGCGCGATCCTGCTGGTCGGTCTGCTCATACTTATCGTCGACGCCGCTGACCGCGCGCATTGGGATCGCCAAGCCGCCTAGGCGTGCTTCTGACCTGCGCTTTCGCGGATTGATCCGTTGATGCCGGCTCCCTAAGTTCGCGCCAAATTCACGCGCGCTTCGCGGAGTAGTTCATGGCATACGATCTCGTGATCATTGGCGGCGGACCGGGCGGCTACAATTGCGCCATTCGCGCCGGCCAACTCGGCTTGCGCACCGCCATCATCGAGAGCCGCGGCAAGCTGGGCGGCACGTGCCTCAACGTCGGCTGCATTCCCTCGAAGGCGCTTCTGCACGCCAGCGACTATTACGAAGCGGCGCGCAAGACGTTTCCGAGCATGGGCGTGAAGATCGAAGGGCTGTCGCTCGATCTGCCGCAAATGATGAAGCAGAAGGAGGACGCCGTCGACGGCCTCACCAAGGGCGTCGAGTTCCTGATGAAGAAGAACAAGGTCGATTACCTCAAAGGCGCGGGCCGCATCGCCTCACGCAATGAGGTGGAGGTGACGGGACCGGACGGCAACAAGCAGACGCTGGAAACCAAGAACATCGTCATCGCCACCGGCTCGGAACCGCTGGGCCTGCCGGGCGTGGACATCGATGAAGAGCGCGTCGTCTCCTCCACCGGCGCGCTGAGCCTCGCCAAAGTGCCGGAAAGGCTGATCGTGGTCGGCGCCGGCTATATCGGGCTCGAACTCGGCTCGGTGTGGCGCCGGCTGGGCGCGCAAGTAACGGTGGTGGAATTCCTCGATCGCATCACCCCCACCATGGACGGCGAAATCGCCACGGCGTTTCAGCGCATCCTCAAGAAGCAAGGCATGGTGTTCGAGCTTGGCCAGAAGGTCACCGCCGTCGAGAAGACGCGCTCTGGCGTGGAAGTTTCGATCGAACCGGCCAAGGGTGGGCAAGGCCGCACGCTTGAGGCCGACGTTGTGCTCATCTCCATCGGCCGCAAGCCGGTCACTGCCAATCTCGGGCTCGACACGGTCGGCGTGAAGCTCGATCCGAAGGGTTTCGTCGTCACCGATCATCTCAAAACCAACGTCGAAGGCATCTACGCCATCGGCGATTGCACCTTCGGCCCGATGTTGGCGCACAAGGCTGAGGAAGAAGGCATCGCCGTCGCGCAATTGATTGCGGGACAGTGGGGTCACGTGAATTACGCGGTGATCCCGGGCGTTGTGTACACCGATCCGGAAGTCGCCGGTGTTGGCAAGACCGAGGAAGAGCTGAAGGACGCCGGCATCGGCTACAAGGTCGGCAAATTCCCGATGATGGCCAATTCGCGCGCCCGCACCAATCACGAGACCGAAGGCATGGTGAAAGTGCTTGAGGAAACCGCGACCAAAAAGGTGGTTGGCGTGCACATGATCGGCTCAGGCGTCGGCGAGATGATCGGCGAGGCTTGCGTCGCCATGGAATTCGGCGCTAGCGCCGAAGACATCGCCCGCAGTTGCCACGCGCACCCGACCATGAGCGAAGCCGTGCGCGAAGCGGCGAAGGGTGTTGATGGCTGGGTCATGCAGGCGTAGACTACTGCTCGACCCGCCGCGCGCTAGACGCCAGATCATGGAAGACGAGCCTTACGGCGCGATCAAGGTCAGCTTCGGAAAGTACTTGCGGTATCGCTGCACATCGCGCGTCAGCAAGGGCAGCGCTTCCACGGCGGCATGCGCGCCGATGAAAAAATCCGGTGGCACGCCCGTGCGAGCGCCGCCAGAGGCGCGATAGTTCTGAAACGCCTTGGCGGCCAGGAAGAGCGCGGCGCGCGGCATTGGCGCGCGATCCAGGCCTGCCGCGTCAACGAAATTGTCAAGCGCCTCAATCGACGTGAAACGAACCGACAATTCGGCATAGACGATGTCGTTGATCAGCAAGGGTCCGCGGATGGAAACGGCGTCGAGCTGGCGCTCCGACCAATCCGCCCAATCTTTGTCATTGGTGACGAGATCCAGGAGAACGTTCGTATCGACGAACGTCGCGCTCATGAGCCGCGCGTAAGCGCCATGATCTGATCCGTTGTCATGCCTTTGCCTGCGTGGCCGCGCAGCGTAGCAAAGCGGCTTGATTTGGCCCTGGCCTTCACCTTGGCGATTGTGACCCGCCCGTCGGTCGTCATGTCGACCGCGACTTCATCGCCGGGCTTCACTCCGAGCCTCTCGCGTACCGGCTTTGGAATGGTTACTTGACCCTTGCTTGTGAGCGTGGTCATCGGTATTACCTCTTTCTCATAAGGTATTACCAACCGCCTCGGCTGTAAAGGCCCTTCGATGACCGACGCTCTATCCCTGCATGGCCTCACCAAAAAGTTTGGCGACAAGGTCGCCGTCAACACTCTCGATCTCACTGTACGCGCCAGCGAGCTGTACGGCCTGCTTGGGCCGAACGGCGCCGGCAAGACGACGACGCTGCGCATGGTGGCTGGACTGCTTAAGCCGGACGCTGGCTCGATCAGCGTTTACGGCATCGACTCGCTCGCCGATCCGATCGCGGCGAAGCGCATCATGGCGTGGCAACCCGATGAGCCGGCGCTCTACGACAAACTCACGGCCTGGGAATATCTCGAATTCATTGCCGGTCTCTGGGGAGTCGATGTGAAGACAGCGCGCCAGCGCGCCGAGGAGCTGCTGCGCTTCCTCGATCTCTGGGACAATCGCAACGAGCGCACCGAAGGCTTCTCGCGCGGCATGAAGCAGAAAACCGCGCTCGCTGGCGCGCTGATCCATGACCCGAAGCTGCTGATGCTCGACGAGCCGCTCACCGGCCTCGACGCGGCCATCGCGCGCCAGGTCAAGGATCTGCTGGTGCAGCGCGCGCGCGCAGGCGGCGCCATCATTCTCACGACACATATTCTCGACGTCGCCGAGCGGGTCGCCGACCGCATCGGCATCATCCAGGGCGGACGCTTGCTGGCGGAAGGCACGCTCGCGGAATTGCGCGGCAGGACGGGGGATGCGGCCAACACCAGTCTCGAGGACGTGTACCTGCAGCTCGTCGGCGCAGCCGCCGCGCAAGCGCCGGCGGCGGCGAGCGCCTGATGCTGAAGCCCGGCGGCGTGCTGTGGCTGTTGGGCCATGAGCTGCGCCTCACCTGGCGCAACTTCCTCGCGCGCACGGCGGGCCCGGTGCGCATCGGGCTGCGCATCCTCGTACTCGTGCTGTTGCTCTGGGGCGGCTATTGGGTGGCGCGGGCCATCTCCGACGTCAATCCACGTTTGGGACCGATTCCCCTTACTGTCGTCGGCGGCGTCTTCCTGCTGCTGTTGAGCTTCATGGTGGCGCAGGCGCTGATGCTGATCACCGAGGCGCTTTATCAGCGCGGCGATATCGACTTGCTGCTCGCGTCGCCGCTGCCGCCGTGGCGCATCCTGCTGGTGCGCATGGCGGCGATCGCCATCAACGTGGCGACCCTCTATCTGGCGCTCGCGGGCGCGGTGTTCGTGTGGCTGCCGGTGTTCGGCGGCTGGCAATGGATGGGCTTTGCGCCGAGCGTGTTGGCGCTGTCGTTGTTCGCGACGGGGCTGGCGCTCTTCCTGGCGCAGGTGCTCTTCCGCCTGCTTGGCCCGCGCTCGACGCGTGTCGCCGCGCAAATCCTAGCGAGCTTGATCGGCGCGGCGTTCTTTTTGGGCTTCCAGAGCCAGAACTACGTTCCGTACCAGCAGCGCGCGCAAGCCTATCGCACGCTGCTCATGCATCTTGTGCCCACTTTCGGCGATGCATCGAGCCCGCTTTCGATTCCGGCGCGCGCGGCGTTCGGCCGGCCAGTGGAATTCGCGCTTTGGATGGGGGTTTCGCTTGGGGTCTATCTCGTCGCAGTGTGGTGGTTCTCCAGCCGCTTCATCGCCAATGCCAGCGCGATCGCGGGGCTCGGGGGAGGCAAGCGTCGCGTCGATGCGCGCGTTCGCGAAACGCGCGGCGGCGTCAATGCTTCCTTGGTGCGCAAGGAATGGCGGCTGATTGTCCGCGACCCGCTGCTGCTGTCGCAAATTCTGCTGCCGATCCTCTATTTCATTCCGCTGTTCTTTTTGCTCGGGACGCGCTTCCAGCGCGAGGGTCTTAGCCAGTTCACGCTGCCGGGCATGTCGTGGGCGTTCGTGGTCGTCTCCACGACGCTGGCGGCCAGTCTGGCGTGGGTCACGGTGTCCGCGGAGGATGCTCCCGACCTCATCGCCGGCGCGCCGATAAGCCGCGATCAGATCGAGCGCGCCAAGGCCATTGCGGCGGCGACGCCCGTCATCGGGCTCTTGCTGGGGCCGGCGGTCGTCACATCGTTCTCCGATCCGTTCGCGGGCGTGTGGCTGATGCTGGGCGGCGCTGGCGCCATCATCTCCGCCTGCCTGATCGCCATCTGGTACCAGAAGCCCGGCACGCGGAAAAACTTTCGCCGCCGCACGCGCGCGGGCTTTTTCGTCAACATGGGCCAGGCCTTCGTCACCCTGTCCTGGGCGGGCGCCACCGGACTTGCGGTGGCCGGTTGGGCGCTCGCGTCGGTCATTCCCGTGCTCATCGCTTCGGGTCTGCTCTTGGCGATGCACGAGAGCCGGCCAAAGCCGGTCTGAGCGATCCGGCGAGTATTGACGAATCCTCACTTTTCACGAGCCTGCGACTTGGGCTGAATGTCCAGGCGGACAAGCGAGGGGATGCGGCATGCTCATGCTGACGACAGAGCGTCTGGCGATGCTGGCGCTCGATATCGATCTGGCCACGTTGCAGGCGGAAAGTCGCACCACTTTCTTCAATGCGCTTGCGGTGATGCACGAGCCGATCTGGCCGCCGGCGCCCTTCGAGGCTGCGGCGTTCGAATGGGCGCGGCGCAATCTCTCGCACGATCCTGACGGCCAGGGCTGGTATGGCTGGGCGCTCTTGGCCAATGGCGGCGAACGTGCGCCGCCGCGGCTCATCGGCATTGCCGCCCTGGTCGGCCGCCCCGACGAGGAGGGCGATGTCGAACTCGCCTTCGGTTTGCTGCCGGATTATCGCGGCAAGGGCTATGGCGGCGAGACGGTACTGGCGCTGTCGGCATGGGCGTTTGCCAACGGCGCCAAGCGCGTGGTGGCGCATCTGGATGCGGAGGATACGCACGCCGCGCAGGTGCTGGCGAGGAGCGGATTCGCCGATACCCGCGAGGCGCCCTATCCGGGGGTCGCGCGCTGGGCGCTGCAAGCGGCGGCGTAGTCGCATTTCTGTCGGAGTTCATGAAATGAGAACGCCGCCTCACAGAGGCGGCGGCGGGCATCATCGTTTGAGAATGCGTGGGATCAGTCGGCGGCGTTCGATGCGGGAGCGTGGGCTTCTGATGATCGGGGAACGCATTTGATCCTTTTGAGCTGACCCTGGAACGGCGGAGGGGGACGCCGGTTCCGGCATCCCCCTCTGCCTTTGGCTTTTAGCGAGCCATCTTCTTGCCGCGCTTCGCGGACTTGCGGCGAACGGCCTTGCGCGCCGTCTTCTTCGCGGTCTTGCGCACCGCCTTGCGCGCCTTGCGGGCCTTCGGAGCTTTCTTCGCAGCCTTCTTCATCTTCTTAGCCATTGTCGTTTCCTCATTAACAAGTGTGGTCTTGGGTTGGATGGGAGTTGTTTGACTCTCCGAACATGGTTTTCGCCGAATTTAGTTTGCAAAATATTGCTGTGAAAACAGCAGAGTGATTTCGCGCCTGCATGTGTTGCTGCAAGAAGTTGTGCGTCGCTATTCCGCGTCCGGCCTGTGTTTTCAAGGCGCGCAGCCGGATGCGCGCGTGCGAATTGGCTCATGATCGCGGATGCGCGCGCCGATACGACTGCAAGATTTTTTGCGTCTCGACGCTCGCATAGGTCTGCGTCGTCGACAGTGATTCGTGTCCCAGCAGCTCCTGGATCGCGCGCAGATCGCCGCCATTCGCTAACAAATGCGTCGCGAACGAGTGCCGCAAAGCATGTGGCGTCGCCGACGAGGGCAACCCCAAGCGCGCGCGCAGCCGCGTCATCAGCGCTTGCGCGTCGCGCGGCCCGAGAGCGCCGCCGCGCACGCCGCGGAAGAGGGGATCGTCTCGTGTGAGCGCGTGCGGACAGAGCGCTGCATAGCGCTCGATGGCGTCGCGGGCGGCCGGCAACATCGGCACCAGCCGCTGCTTGCCGCCCTTGCCGGTGATGCGCAGGGTTTCCGGCAGCGGCCGATCGGCGCCGGTGAGCGAGAGCGCTTCGCTGATGCGGAGGCCGGCGGCGTAGAGCAGGGTGACGAGCGCCGCATCGCGCGCGCCGATCCAATCCTGCGATGCGGAGGTTCGCGCATCGGCGATGAGATCGCGCGCGGCTTTCTCGGAGACGGGCCGCGGCAGCGTGCGCTTCAGTTTGGGGCCGCGCACCAGCGATAAACGCGGATTTGCCAGGCCGTGGCGGCGTTCGAGATAGCGATAGAAGCTGCGAATTGCCGCCAATGCGCGCGAAACCGAGCGGTCGGACAGCGCATCCGGACCTTGACGGCGATGCGCGAGATAGGCGCGCAGATCGCGCGGTTCGAGTTCGGCCAGATCCTTGCCGCTGAGCTCGCCGCCGAGATGGCTTTGCAGGAAGTCGAGGAAGGCCTCGACGTCACGTTCGTAAGCCTCGACCGAATTGGCCGCAAAGCGCCGCTCGTCGCGCAAGTGCGCGATCCATTCTACGTGAAGGGCGGAAGCGGGGGGCATAGGTTCTGAAGTTTAGTTCTCATTGATGAATACGAGCTTCACGAGTTGAACGTTTTCCGGGCGAGCGCAGCGAGACCCGGAATCCATTTCAGCAAGTGACGGACAACATGCAGGGTGCGACTCCAATGGATCCCGGCTCGGCGTCGCGCTTTGCGCGACTTGGCCGGGAGGCGTGATTCATCGTCCACATTTCCGCGACTGGAAACACCGAGACGGGTGACACACACGCACGGCTGCGAGAGGTGTCAATCTTGCTCATTCCGGAGGGTGAGTGTGTGTCACCCGGATGGGAGAGCAGGGCGCGCACAAAGCGTGCGCAAAGAAAGAGTAGTTCAGGGGGTGCTTGGTGCGCGCCCTGCGTGGAATGTTATGCAGCCGGTCGAGACTTAGAGGCGTTGCTGCCGAATCCCGGAGGCCATGCGTTAGGGCAGACGAGTCTTAGCTGCTTCGATAACTGAAGCCGCATCGATCAAGATCGGCGCTTGCTCT
>JAFEDV010000471.1 GCA_018241475.1 Pseudomonadota bacterium
CGCCCGGAGAGACAGGGGTCGCCATCTCCCGGACGACCTTCTCCACTGCGTCCGTAAGGGGCTCGTCTTCGGCGACTTCGTCCTCTTGTGGCGCAGGCGCGGCGTCAGATCCGTGGATAAGCTTGTAATAGGCGATTTGAGCCTCGGCCCCATCCAACATCCGGCGCATGAGGGCCAGCCGGCCCTCAAGCTCGTTCACTTCCTTTCGGAGCTCTTCGACATCGTGAGGAAATTCGACGCGCGGCATGGACGACCCGATGATAATAACCCTAAGTAGATACTACCGCTACGATATGTCGCCCGTCAAGCGTAGGACGCTATGTGCACTATATGCACGACAGAATCGTTCGTCTCATGTTCGTCAAGTTATATTGCAGCGCACCATACAGCGGCGCGCAATGTCCGAAATGGGCGAACTGGGGCATGATTCAAACCGATGGAAGTCGATCCCGAGCAATTGCGTGAGGCCATAGAAAGCCAGCACGGCGGCACGGCCACGCTGGTACAGGCCGTTCCCGTGCATGAGGTTTTCCAGGGCGAGACCGTTTGGGAAGGCGTCGTCCATGTCTTCGATCTTGAAGGCCATCCAACGGCATCGCGCGCCTATGCCTGGTCGCATCTAGTTGGCGATGAAGGCGAGCGGCGCCGCTTTTTCGCTGTGCTGCACGCGGGGCCAGTGAAATCACCAGCGGATGCGGTGCGCGCGGCTATCGTCGCGGAGTACAGAGCGGGAGGGTCGCCCTAATGCGTTGGCTATTGCTCTTGGTATTTGTGGGCAGCTTCGCCCTGTCTCTCAGTATTCAGGCGAGCCATTCGGCAAATCCCGCCGGCGCAGTAAACGCATCCGCGCTCGCCGCGATGCTCAATCTGATCGGCTGGGCCGCGCTTATTTTGTTCGTCGTCAGTTTATTCCAACGCAAAAAGAAGGGCGCCGCGACCACGACGAACACGCCTGTCAACCCCGCCTAGGTCACACAGTTAGGACAGCGCCCGGCGCCGGCGCCGAAAGCCATTGAGCGCCTGCGCCCAAGGCGGGAATATGGCCCTTACTGGCCTGCGGGCTTGTTGCCCCCGCGCATGCCCGCAATCATCGAGCCGATGTTGCGCGCATTCATCACCTGCACGCCTGGCGGCAATGCGAAGAGTGCCGGGTCTTGGGGACCCCGCTGGACGTGCGTGGTTTGCCAAGTCACCCGGTCGCCGTCCTTGGCCTGAAGGATGATGCCGTCGGTGGTCACGCAGGCCGTGTGCGGACGGGGCGTCTGGTCCTCGTCGTTGGTGACCGTCCATTCGGACCCGATTTCGCCGGCCTGCGCGCAGGGGCCGCCATGGGCGATGTGGATGTGTGGATTATTATCCTCGTGATTGGCGAAGGCCTGGAAGGGATCCTGCACCGCCGATGTGTCCGTCTGCATGGCAATCTGGCGGCCAGCCATGGTCATGATCGTGTACATTTGATGGGTACCGGCGTTGCGGATCATCGCCATGCGGCCTTCCCGGCCCGTGTCCATCTCCATGCGCATGTTCTGACCGCTGCGGATCATGACGATCGGCATGGTCTGGCCGTCTTCGCGGATGATCTGACCGTCAGCGCGATAGGACGCCTGGAACAGATTGGGGAACATGGCGCCGATCACGCCGCCCGGATTGGCGGGCTGGGACGAACCGGACGCAGCGGTCCCGTTGCCCGCCGGCTTGCCGCAGGCCGCCAGCGCCAGGACCGAAACCACCACCAATGCCGCAACGCGCATGAGACGCCTCCCAAGTCGAGGCTATCTGCGTAGCAGCGCTCGCGCCGCGCCGAAACCCCGTCTCAACGGGCAAGGCTTCGAATCTGGATTAGCGAGCGCCGTTAGTCGCAGAATCCGGCCCGCCGCTCGCAGGCCCCGGCGAACCGGCTTTGCGAAACCCGGCCATCGCTCCTATTGGACCGGACCCGCCGCCACTTGTAAGGGGTGACCATGAAATCCGTTCTGCTCGCGACCTGCCTTCTCGGAGCGCTCGCCCTGTCCAGCTGTGAGACCGCCCATCAACCCAGCGCGCCCGCGGCCGCCGCCGCGCAAGCGAGCGCCTATCAGGCAGCGCAGGCGGAAGCGGCGCGGCTGACGGCGCAGGCGAACCAGAACGTGCTGCTGGCGCCGTGGAGCGGACCTTATGGCGGCGTGCCGCCGTTCGATCACGCCGATCCCGCGGCGATGCCTGCGGCGCTGCAACTCGGCGTCGATCTGCAAGCGGCCGAGATCAACGTCATCGCCGCGAACCCGGCGCCGCCGACGTTCGACAACACCATCGGCGCCCTCGAGAACGCAGGCCGCCACCTCGATCGCGTCTCGAGCGTCTTCAACGTGCTGACCGACAATGTCAGCAATGCGCAGATCCAGCAGCTGGAAGCGGAATGGTCGCCGCGGCTCACCGCGGCGTTCAACGCCATCACCTTCAATCGCGCGCTCTATCATCGCATTGACGATCTCTATCAGCGCCGCGCCTCGCTTGGCCTCAGCGCCGAGCAATTGCGTCTGCTCGAACGCACGCACGACCGCTTCGTTCGGGTCGGCGCCGCCGCGACGCCCGAACAGCAACAGCGCGTCGGCCAGATCAACCAGGAACTCTCCGCCAAGTTCGCGGAGTTCGGCCGCCGGCTGCTTGCCGACGAAGACACCGCGACGTTCATCACCCGCCGCGGCGATCTTGCCGGCCTGCCGGCCAACATTGTCGACCAGCTCGCGCAAGCGGCGCGCGATCGCGGCCATCCCGGCCAGTGGGCCGTCGTGAACACCCGCTCGAGCGTCGATCCGTTCCTCACCTTCTCCGCCAATCGCGCGCTGCGCCAGCAAATCTGGACCAAGTTCAAGAACCGCGGCGACAATGGCGACGCCGACGACACCAACCAGATCGTCGCCGACATCGTGCATCTGCGCGCCGAGCGCGCTCACCTGCTCGGCTTTGCGACCCACGCCGCCTATCGCATGGACGACACCATGGCGCACGATCCCCAGCGCGCCATGGACCTGATGATGCGCGTGTGGGGCCCGGCGGTAGAGCGCGTGCACGAGGAAGTGCGCGACATGCAGGCGATCGCCAACCGCGAGCACGCCCACATCACCATCGAACCGTGGGACTATCTCTACTACGCCGAGAAGGTGCGCCGCGCCCGCTACAATCTCGATCAAAACGAGCTCAGGCCCTATTTCGAACTCAACAACATCATCAATGCCGGCTTCTACATGGCCGAGCAGCTCTACGGCCTGCACTTCACCGAGATCACCGGCCAGGTTCCGACGTTCAATCCTGACGTCCGCGTCTGGCGGGTGAATGACCGCGACGGCTCCTTCGTCGGGCTCTTCTACGGCGACTATTTCGCCCGCCCCGGCAAACGTTCAGGCGCCTGGACGACGGGCTATCAGGGCCACGAGACCTTCACCGGCCGGACGATCACGCCGATCATGTCCAACAACAATAATTTCGTGCATGGCGCGCCGGGCCAGCCGATCCTCATCTCGCTCGACGATGCGCGTACGATCTTCCACGAATTCGGCCACGCCATTCATGGCCTCGTCAGCCGCGTCAACTATCCTGGCCTTGCGGGCACGCCGCGCGACTATGTCGAGTATCCGAGCCAGGTGCACGAGCATTGGGTGCTGACGCGCCCGATCCTCAACCAGTTCGCGCTGCACTACCAAACGCATCAGCCGATGCCGCAGGCGCTGCTCGATCGCGTGCATCAGTCCGAGACGTTCAATCAGGGCTATCAAACGGTGGAATATCTCGCTTCCGCCATCGTCGACATGAAGCTGCACCTGGTCGCCGACGGAGTCGTCGATCCCGACGCGTTCGAACGTCAAACGCTGCAGCAGATCGGCATGCCGCATGAAATCGCCATGCGTCACCGGCTCCCGCAATTCTCACACCTGTTCTCCAGCGACGCCTACTCGGCCGGATACTACTCGTATCTGTGGTCGAACGTGATGGAAGCGGACACCTGGGAAATGTTCGAGCAGTCCGGCAACGTCTTCGATCCGGCGATCGCGGCCGGCATGCGCAACATCATCCTGGCGCCCGGCAACACCACCGATCGGGCGGAAGCCTACCGGCAGTTCCGCGGCCGCGATCCGGACGTGAACGCGCTGCTGCGGGTGCGCGGCTTTCCGGCCCCACCGCCGGCGAGCGGCACAAGCGGCGCGCATTAGCGCGCCGCTTACGGCGTCACGACGGGAAAATTCGGCGCGAGCGGCTCGATCAGGCCGATGAGTGCGGCGTAAAGTTTGGCGTCGCCTTTGACAACGATGTCGCCGCTCTCGACGCGCGGCTGGAACGGCATGCCGACGAACAGCGTCATCAGCAGATCCGGACGCTTCATGCGCACGGTTGCGCCAGCTTTGGGATCGTTGACGCCCTCTTCATGAACGAGCACGCCGTTGCCGACGGTGATGAGATGCCTCTCGTCGCGATCGGTGAGTTCGAGATTGAGCCTGAACGGCTCGGCGGCCTTCTCAGGATTGACGCGTACGGCGGCGAAATCGAGCAGCATGGATGTGGTCGTCGCCGCCAGCACATCCGGACTGAAGCCGCCGGGCGGAAGCTGCACCGGACCGGTGCGCAATTCCTGCGCGCCGGTTAGGTAGATGTTGCGCCATGTGCCGGCCTCGGCCTCAAAGCCGAGCGCTGTGTAGATTTCGGCCAGCCGATTGCGGGCGGCCTGGTTCTTGTCGTCGGCGAACACCACGTGATTGAGCAAGGTCGCGGCCCAGCGCAGATCGCCGCTCTTCTGCGCATCGCTCGCAAGCCTCAACACCGCGTCGGCGCCGCCCATTGCGGCGACATACTTCTTGGCGGCAGGTTCCGGCGGCAGCGGATTCAAATTGGCGGGATTGGCGTCGTACCAGCCAAGATAGCGCTGATAGATGGCTTTCGCGTTATGGCTCATCGTGCCGTAATAGCCGCGATTGAACCATTGCCTGGCGAGCACCTCCGGAAGCTTCAGCACTTCGGCAATTTCGGAAGCGGTCAGGCCGTTGTTCATCAGGCGCACGGTCTGGTCGTGCAGAAATTTGTAGGCATCGCGGTGCCGGGTGAGGAACGACACGATCTCGCCTTGCCCGAAACGCGGAATGCCGTGCGCGGCGAACATGACGTCGCTCTTGTCGCCGAACAGCCGAATCGACTCCGTCAAATAGTCCGCCCAAGCCTTCGCGTCGCGCACCAGCGCGCCGCGCGCCGGCAACAGGTTGTGCATGGTGAGATTGGCGTTCTCGGCCATGAACACGGCGCGGAATTGCGGCAGGTAGAAGTTCATCTCCGCCGGCGCTTCCGTGCCCGGCGTCAGCTGGAACACCAGGGTCACATCGCCGATGGTGATTTCCTGGCCGGTCCTGGAGATCACCTCCGTAGGCGCGATGAGCGACAACGAACCCAGCGAGGGGCGCGGACCCAAGCCCGAGGTCATCTCCCCTTCGGCGCAGCAAGGCAGCGTGATGCCGAACTGGAAGCGCGCGCGCCGGAGCATGGCGGGACCGGCAATGATGTTTTCCGAGACCGCGTGCTCGAGGAAGCCTTCTGGCGCAATGATTTTGACTCTGCCGGCGGCCGCATCGGCGGCGCTCGTCACACCTGCGACGCCGCCATAATGATCGACATGACTGTGCGAATAGATGACCGCCAGGACCGGCTTCTGCGCCACGTTCCGGCTGACAAGCTCCAATGCGGCGCGCGCCACTTCCACGGTCGTCAGCGGATCGACGACGATCCAGCCCTCGCCCGCGTCGATGAACGACACCGTCGACACGTCGAAGCCGCGCACCTGATAGATTCGATCCGCGACCTTGAAGAGCCCGTGCCTGGTGAGGATTTGGGCTTGACGCCAGAGGCTCGGATTGGCACCGGCGGGCGCGTCTTCTCGCCGCAAATCGTATGCCGAAAGATCGAATGCGGCGCGCGAGCCGCTCTCGTGTTTGATCACCGGATCGGCGCGCGTGCAGATGAAGCCGCGGCTGGCGAAATCGAAATCGCGGCGGTCGTCTTCGGCGACCAGCCGCCGCGCTTCATCAAGATCGCTCATGCGCCGCGCCTCAGGTCAACGGGATCCGATCCTTGTACTTCTCGCACCACTGGCGGAAATTCATCAGGTCCGGATTGAGCTGACGCGACGCCTCGACATCGCGCGCGCCGCGATAATCCTTCTCGAAGTCGCGCTTGAACTGGAACATGTTGCCGAGATCGTCGGCCCCCGGAAAGCCGAGAGCGCGAAACTGCTCGGGCGTTACCGAGTTGAAGTAGCAGTCGATTCCCAGCACCTCGGAGAGCGTCGCCGCCATCTCCGCGCCGCTCACATGCTCGCCGGAAACGCCAACCGTCTTGTCGACAATGCCTTGTTTGAAGACGCCATAGGCGCACTTGCCGATGTCCTCGGCGGCGATGCCGGGCATCTTCGCGTCGCCCGTCGCCAAGGTCAGGGCATAGCGGCCCTGGCCGTCGGGCTTGGGGTTCATGCCGAAGAAGATGAGATTGTCCCAGTAGAACGAGGTCAGCAGGAAGGTGGTCGGCACGCGATTGTAGAAGAAGCGATTGGACTCGCCCTTGGTGTCAAAATGCGGGACCTTGTAGTGATCGTGGATGGTGGGCATCTGGTCGCTGTCGAGCGGCACCCATTTGCGGGTGTCTTCCAGCGTCGACCAGATCACGTGTTTCACGTCGGCCGCCTTGGCCGCGTCGGCGAGCGTGTGGGCCTCGGCAATCTCGCGTTCGGGATCCATGTGCGCCCAGTAGAAGGTGACGCAATAGGCGCCGTGTGCGCCCTTGAAGGCGTTAATGATGGAAGCGCCGTCATTGACGTCGGCCTCGACTATTTCGGCGCCGAGCGCAGCCAGCGCCTTGGCGGCGTCTGAATTCGCGTTGCGGGTGATCGCACGGGCCGTGAAGAGGCCCTCCGGGTCGGCATGGATGGCGCGGACGAGGCCCCCGCCCTGCGCGCCGGTGGCGCCCATCACCGCAATGATTTTCTTGTCGCTCATTCGATGTCCCCGCTGGCTCAAGGGCCTGCTACATAGGGCTTCCGCTTGCGCGGAGCTATCAGTCTGCGGCAAGATTCAGCCAGGATTCAGCGTGCCGGTGCAAACGTCCCGGCGGGAGCGTTGAAATGATGCGTAAATTCACGGCCATGGTTTCGGCTGCGGCGTTGGCCGCAAGTGCGCTGGCGCCCGTGGCCCAGGCCCACGATTGGCGCGGCTACCGCGGCGACTACGATGGTTATGGCCGCCATTACCGCTACGACCACGGCAATGCAGCGGCCGCCGGCGTCGTCGGCCTGATCTTCGGCCTCGCCGTCGGCGCCGCGCTCAGCCAGCCGCGCGCCGATCGCTGCTACGACAACTGCGGCGCGAGCGACTATTACGGCCCCCCTCGCGGCTATTACGGACGTCCGCCGCCGCGCGCTTATGACGAACCGGGCTCCGCCTACGAGCAAGACTATGGCCAAGCGCCCTACAAGTCGCAGTGTACGCGGCGCGAGCGGCAATGGGATCGCTACGCCAACCGCTATCTGACCGTGGACGTGCCCTGCTGACAACAGCGCGCAGCTCGCGCGCAGCGAAACGCAGCCTTCTCCATAATTTGTTCCGAACTGGCGCGTATTGTGCCATTTGATGCGGTACGTGTGCGACGCGCCGGGCGGCAAGACCTGGTTCAGACTTGAGACGGAAGCGGAAGCCGAGGCGGAAGCCGCCTTGATGCGCCACGCCGTCGACAAGCATTTCCGCAGACACCTCGCCACCGCGCGCGAAAGCTATCGAACCCCTGCGAGCGCACGCGCGGTCGAGCGCGACATCGGCCTGAAGGACCACATTGCCCGCGCCATGCCCCTCTTCCTGACGCTGCGCGCCAGCGACGGCGAAGGTCTGGCGACGGCGATGCTGCCGCCGGAAGCGCGCAACCAGGTGAACTTCCGCATCGTCATTGTCGGTCCGGAAAATTCCGATCCGTATGTGAGCGAGGCCGAGGCGATAGCAGCGTTGGGCGCGCACTATCACCTCGAACTCAAGCGGGAAGATTGCTTCCCATACGCATAGTGTCCGGCAGATAGCGGCTACTTGCCGCCGCCGCCCGCAGGCTGCTGCAGCGCGCGCATGCCCGTATAGCATGGCGCGGTTGTGCAGTTTTGCAGGATGATTCGCGCCATGTAGTCGCCATTGGCGGCTGGCGTGAAGTTAACCACCGGATAATCGTCCGGCAGCATGTCCGAGGCGACCACGCCGCCGGTGCGCATATCGATGAGCTCGATATCGACGTTGTGGCAATCGCCGTCGCAGGCGCCCAGGAAGGTGTAGGCCGTATTGGCCTGCAGGCTCACGCGCCAGCGGTGATCGGTTCCGGGCTGCATCGCCTTGATCTCATCGTTAAGGCCCTGCACGCGCTGATCGCCTTGCGCGAACTGACCTTGATAGCCATCGAGCAATTGCGTCATCTGCTGCTCGAGGCCCTGGCGCACCTGCTGGGTGACGTTGGCTTGCTGCACGCTCGGCGCGGGCGGCAGCTGCGTCGGCGCCTGCGCGCCCGACTGCACCGGCGGCAACGGCGGTTCGCCGCCGCCCGTCAGCTGATTGCATGCGCCAAGCAGCGCCATCGCCGCAGCGGCGATCATCCATTTTCTCATCACTGTCCTCCTCCGTCTCCGTGAGCGCGTCTGCTCTGCCCCCGCGCCGCTTGCAAGGCTGTATCCGGCGTCACTTCGCTGCCGCGATCGGCTGCTCCGGCGACCAGCGGCGCATTGGCGCGAGTGAACGCTGTTCGTGTGCGCGGCTGGGCCGGCGCACATTGGACTTGCGTCCCTCGCGCGTCATGCGCTCGTGGATGTTGGACCAGTCGCTCTCGGGCTCGCCTTGCCAATGGGCGACCATGGCTTCGCTGCACCAATCGAGAAGCTTTGGCATTGACGCGCGGTGTGCGTCGCTGTCGCGGAACGCCTTCATCGCGGCTTCGCTTTCCCAGACCGTGCGCGTCCAGAACACCATCCAGCCTTCGGCGAGCACGGCGCCGCCGAGAAAACCCTCGGCTGCGGCGGCTTGCGCGGCGATGGCGCGGGTCTCGCGCGCGAACGCCGGCAGCGTGAAGAGCGAGCGCAGGCGCAAACGGGTGATCGAGTTGAACGGCATTTGCTCCTTTTACCGCCAGCAGATGTTTTTGCACCCCTTTGGAAGCAAGACGCGCCCCACTCGATGGATCCTCAGCCTCGCGCGCACGCGCGACTTGGTCGGGGAAGGTGCGGACAGGCGTCTTCGCCGGCATTTCCGCGACTGGAAATGCAAGATAGGAGACGGGGCGCGCGAGAGGCGCTGGAAGTGGTTTGGGTTTCTGCGCCGTTCATCGCTGAACGACGCCGCGCTTCTGCACGCACCCCCCGTGCGAATCGACTTGTCTCCGGGCCGGCAGAGGGAGGTGGTTCACTCTCCTGCCGCCGGTCCCCGGCGGCGTGCGGAGCATAGCCTTGCTCCGGTCTGCCCCCGCGGGCTTCCACGCTTCGCTTTTGGGTCCCCCTCGACAAGAAAGGGAAAGACAAAGCCCTTCACGCTCGATCGCGGCCCTCGCATTCGCTTGGCTCGGCTTAGCCTCATGAACCTCCCGTGCGAGGGATGCATGCATTGTATGCGCGTTTCAAACCGGTCGAATTGGGGCCCGCCAATCGC
>JAFEDV010000472.1 GCA_018241475.1 Pseudomonadota bacterium
AACGCATCGAGCAAGCCAAGGCGCGCGACGCTAAGCGCGCCGCGGCGGAAGAAAAACGCCGCGCCCGCGTACAAGCGGAGAAGGAAGAGCGCTTGTTGCAGGCGCAGCTGAAGGCGGAGGCGGAAGCAGCGGAAGCGAAGCGCCTGGCCGAGGAAGCCGAGCGCAAGCGCGTCGCCGACGCAGAAGCCGCCGAAATCCTGGCATTCGAGCAAAAGGCGCGCCGCGACCTGAAATATGCGGCGCGCAAAGCGCGCCAAGCCGGGAAACGGTAGGCACTCCCCTCTGCCGGCGAATCCGGGGTAACTTGGCCCATGAGCGATCGGGTCCGGATTCAAGTAGCGCCGCTGCCGCATTTCGAGGGCCTGACGCTGCCCGCCTATGAGACTGCGCATGCCGCCGGCATGGATTTGCGTGCTGCGGTTCCGCTCAGCGAACCGATTACGCTCGCACCCGGCTCGCGCGCGATGGTCCCCACCGGCATCGCCATGGCGCTGCCGGAGGGCTACGAGGCGCAGGTGCGCCCGCGCTCGGGGCTGGCGGCGAAGCATGGCGTCACCTGTCTGAACACACCCGGCACGATCGACGCCGACTATCGCGGCGAAGTGAAGGTGATCCTGATCAATCTCGGCCACGAGCCGTTCATCGTCGGTCGCGGCGAGCGCATCGCGCAGCTGGTGATTGCGCCCATCACCCAGGCCGCATGGGAGACGGTGGCAGTGCTGCCGGAGAGTGCGAGAGGCGCCGGCGGCTTCGGCTCGACGGGGCGCTGAGTCCCAAGGACTGGTGGCGGGGCGCCTACTCTCCGCGTAGAAGGCCCGTGGGAGATTTCCGGAGAGTGCACGCATGTCGATCGCCAAGCCCGGCCGCGGCCGCATCTATGACGACATCACCCAGACTATCGGTGACACGCCTCTGGTGCGGTTGAGCAAGCTCGCCAAGGCACACGGCGTCGATGCGGAAATCCTGGGCAAGCTGGAGTTTTTCAATCCCATCGCTTCGGTGAAGGATCGTATCGGCGTGTCGATGCTCGACGCCATGGAGAAGGCCGGCAAGCTGAAGCCGGACAGCGTCATCGTCGAACCGACCAGCGGCAACACCGGCATCGCGCTTGCATTCGTGGCCGCGCAGCGCGGCTATCGCTGCATCCTGGTGATGCCGGAGACCATGTCGATCGAGCGCCGCAAGATGTTGGCTATCCTTGGCGCCGAACTCGTACTGACGCCCGCGTCCGAGGGCATACGCGGCGCCTTCGCAAAGGCGGACGAGATCTTGAAGAGTACGCCTGGCGCAGTGATGCCGCAGCAATTCGAGAATCCTGCCAATCCTGACATCCATCGCCGCACCACGGCGGAGGAAATCTGGAACGATACCGGCGGCAAGTTCGACATTTTCGTTTCCGGCATCGGCACCGGCGGCACCATCACCGGCGTCGGGCAGACGCTGAAGCCGCGGCTGCCCAATCTCAGGATCGTTGCGGTCGAGCCCGCCGACTCCGCGGTGCTCTCCGGCGGCCAACCTGGACCACACAAGATCCAGGGCATTGGCGCAGGCATCATTCCCGAAATCCTCGACACGAAAATCTATGATGAGGTCGTCACCGTCACCAATGACGACGCCATCGACACAGCGCGCGAAGTCGCGCGCCTGGAAGGCATGCCGGTGGGCATTTCCGCAGGCGCGGCGCTGATCGCCGCGCTCCGCGTCGGAGGCAGGCCCGAGAACAAAGGCAAGCGGATCGTCGCGATCATACCGTCGTTTGCGGAGCGGTACCTCTCGACGGCCTTGTTCGAAGGCATATGAGCCAAACGGAGACCGTCGAGCACTTCCGCGTCCATGGCTGGATGCGCATCACAGATGCGTTCGACGCTCGGGCCGCCGCCGCCATGCGCGAAGTCGTTTGGCGCGCACTCGCGCGCCTCGGCGTTCGACGAGAGAACCCCTCCACATGGACAAACGAGCGTCCCACGCATCTCAAGCATATCCGGGACGATCCGGCGTTCAGCGCCGTTGGCGGCGCCCGCGTGTGTTCCGCCATTGGTGCGCTTCTCGCAGTCCAACCGCATGATCCGCCCAAGAATTGGGGCTCGCCGTTCGTAGCCTTTCCTTCGCAGGAAGGATGGACGCTGCCCACGCACGGATGGCACGTCGATGCGAACTATGCGAGCCAGCTTTGGCCGCCGCGCGGCGTAAAAAGCTTCGCGCTCTTCGGCGATGTGACGCCGCGCGGCGGCGGCACGCTCATTTTGAGCGGCTCCCATCGCCTCATCCACAAATGGTTCGTGGATCACCCTCCTCCGCCAGACGCTTGCAGCGCTGATATGAGGAGGTTGCTGCAGGCGCACCCTTACCTTCGCGCTCTGCAAACCGAGGGCGAGCCGAAGCAACGCATTGCCCGCTTCATGAATCGGGTTGAAGATGTGGCCGGCGTCCCCTTGCGGGTGATAGAACACACCGGCTCTGCCGGCGAGGTCCTCCTTTTGCACCCACTGCTGATGCATGTTGCATCGATCAACCAGAGTGCGGCGCCGCGTTTCCTGCTGAGCGGAGGCGTTACAACGGATCAATGGGGCTGGGGCGCTTCCGCCTTGCGCGATGCGCCTCTGAGCGTCACGTAACCACGCATGTTTTCTTCCGAAGAGCGCGAGCGCTACGCCCGTCATATCCTGCTGAAGGAAATCGGCGGTCCCGGACAGCAACGCCTGAAAGCAGCCACCGTTGCGCTTGTCGGGGCGGGCGGTCTGGGCGCGCCTGCCGCGCTCTACTTGGCGGCGGCAGGCATTGGAACGTTGCGCCTCATCGATCATGACAAGGTTTCGCTCTCGAATCTGCAGCGGCAAGTCGTCTATCGCCGCATTGATGTCGGCATGCCAAAGGTCGAGCGCGCCTACGCTGTGCTGGCCGAATTGAACGCGCACGTGAATGTGGAGCCTGTGTCGCAGAGGCTTGACAACGAAAACGCCGCTTATCTCCTGCAAGGAGCGACCGTCGTGCTCGATGGCACGGACGATTTCGCAACGCGTTTCGCTGTGAATGCTGCGTGTCACGAGCTTGGCGTCACGCTGGTCTCGGGCGCCGTGGGCCGCTGGGAGGGGCAGATTGCGACTTTCAAGTCCGGTCTCACTAAGACACTGCCGCCTGCGCAGCGGCTACCCTGCTATCGTTGCCTCGTGCCTTCGATCCCGCCCATCGCGGAAACCTGCGCGCAGGTTGGCATCGTCGGCGCTCTGACCGGCGTTATCGGCTCGATGATGGCGCTGGAAGCGATTAAGGAGATCGCCGGCGCCGGCGAAAGTCTCGCGGGCCGGCTGTTCCTCTACGACGGCCTCAAGGCGGAGGCCCGCACCATCGCTCTGAAGCGTGATCCTGCCTGTCCGGTCTGCGGCGACGCTTGACCTGCGCGCGCGGCGCTTCACTCTGGCGACGGCGGAGGACGGCATGTTGCGTTGGCTGATTGGCACATTGTTGGGTTTGATCGGCCTCGCGGCCGTTGTCGCGGTCGCGGGCTATTTCGTGCTGAAGCGCGACGACATCCCCTACGCAACGCTCGCTTCGCGCTATGAGAACGCCAATTCGCACTATGTCGATCTCGCGGGCGGCATCCACATGCATTATCGCGACGAGGGCGCCCATCCAGGCGCGGCCACGCTGTTGCTCGTCCATGGCTACGCGGCCTCGGTGCAGACCTGGGAACCCTGGGTGCGGCGCCTTGGCGGCGACTACCGCATCGTTTCGATCGATCTGCCCGGTCACGGCCTCACCAGTGCGCCCGCCGGCTATCAGCCGACGATCGGCAATTACGTCGCCGCGATCGACGCCTTCGTGGCGTCACAACATCTCGATCGCTACGTCATCGCCGGCAATTCGATGGGCGGCGATATTGCCTGGCACTATGCGTTAGCGCATCCCGAACAGCTTGAGGGTCTCGTTCTCGTCGACGCCGGCGGCTGGCCCGACGCTTCGACCGAGCGCGAGCCGATCATCTTCAAGCTGCTGAGCAATCCCATCATCGCCCCGCTTCTGCGCAACCTCGACAACACGCAGCTGACGCGCGAGGGCTTGGAGAAGGCGTTTGTTAACACCAGCCTGATCGACGACGCGATGGTGTCGCGCTACACGGAGTTGGCGCGCGCCCCCGGCCATCGCGAGATTCTCACCGAGATCATGCTCAATCGCTCGGCGCGCGACGCAGCGACGCCGGCGCGCCTGAGCGCCATACACATTCCAACCCTGATCATTCACGGCGACCACGATAACCTTATTGCACCCTCGAGCGCCCGGCACTTCCAGGATGCGATTCCAAATTCCGAGCTGGTTATGCTGCGCAACGTCGGCCACGTGCCCCAGGAAGAGGCGCCGGACCAGTCGGCGGACGCGGTGAAAGCCTTCCTGCGGCGGCTCACCGCGCCGGCGCGCGAGGCCGCACACACCCACTGACAGCGCTTGCGTTATAGCCTCGATCGCCGCACAGGAGGGGCATGAGCGACTGGTGGCGCGGAGCGGTTTTCTATCAGATCTACCCGCGATCCTTCTGCGACACCAACGGCAACGGCGTCGGCGATCTCAAGGGCGTGATCGAGAAGCTCGGTTACGTCGCCCGACTTGGGGTCGACGCGATCTGGATTTCGCCCTTCTACCGCTCGCCCATGAAGGACTACGGCTACGATGTCAGCGACTATCGCGATGTCGATCCTCTGTTCGGTTCGATGGCGGACGCCGATGCGCTGGTGAAGCGCGCACACGATCTGGGCCTGAAAGTGATGATCGACCAGGTGTGGTCGCACTCCTCCGATCAGCATCCGTGGTTCGCCGAAAGCCGCGCCAGTCGCGACAATCCGAAGGCCGATTGGTACGTGTGGGCGGATGCGAAGGCCGATGGTTCGCCGCCGAACAATTGGCAGGCGATGTTCGGCGGCGCGTCGTGGACCTGGGATTCGCGCCGGCGCCAATATTATCTGCACAACTTTTTGCCCGAGCAACCCGACCTCAACGTGCGCAATCCGGCGGTGCAGGACGCGCTTCTTGATATCGCCCGCTTCTGGCTCGATCGCGGCGTCGACGGCTTCAGGCTCGATGTCGTGAATTTCTATGTGCAGGACGCGCTCTTGCGCGACAATCCTTCGCTGGATCTCCCGCGCGCGCCAGCGCGGCCGCACCAGTTCCAGCGACATCTCTTCGATCGGACCCAGCCGGAAACCCTCGAGTTCATCGCGCGGCTTCGCAAGCTCCTGGATTTGTATGGCGCGGCTGCGCTGGGCGAGATCGAAGACGAAGAGCCCGTCGCGACGCAACGTATCTACACGGATGGCCCGGCGCGGCTGCACACCGCCTATTCCTTCTCGCTGCTGCGCGCCAAGCGCATGACGGCGGACGTCATCAAAGCCGCAATGAATGCCTGGAATGGCGCGCAGGGCTGGCCGTCTTGGAGTTTCTCCAACCACGACGTTGTGCGCTTTCCCACCCGCCTGGCGGAAAATGATCGCGAACGCACGAAGCAATTGTTTGCATTGCTGCTGGCGCTGCGGGGGACGGCGTTCGTGTACCAAGGCGATGAGTTGGGCCTTCCGCATGCCGACGTGCCCTTCGGGCGTCTGCGCGATCCCGAGGCGATTGCGTTCTACCCCTCCGGCATCGGCCGCGACGGCGCACGCACGCCGATGCCGTGGGCGCGCGAGGCGAACATGGCGGGCTTCACCGATGCGCCGGATGCCTGGCTGCCGCTCGATCCGCGCCACCGGGCGCTGGCGGTTGACGCGCAGGAGGCAGATTCAAACTCGATGCTGGCGTTCGCGCGCAAGATGATCGCCCTTAGAAAATCGAGCGCCGCGTTGCGCGAGGGCGATTTTGTTGCACTTGACGCGCCTGATCCGGTGCTGGCGTTCGAGCGCGCGGCGATGGGCGAGCGCATGCTGTGCGTGTTCAATCTTGGCGATCAGCCGCAAGAGTGGGATGCGCTCGCGCCAGTGGGTGAAGCGCGCCTCACGCTTGGCGGCGCGAAGCGTGATGGCGCGCGCGTGATGCTGCCGCCTTATTCGGCGCTGTTCGCGTAATTATATGATCCCTATTATTTGCCGCTGGTCCGGTCGCTCTGCCCACTCGGCGTGCCGACGAAACTCACTCCGATGATCGAGACGTAAGGGTGTGCATTGTGCATTTCTGTCGAGTCGGAGCGGAAGGCGCTGTCGCCCGAGGCGCGACCTGCATCGCCGCCGGGCTGGAAGCCGACGCGAACATGGCAATTATCCTGCGGTGCAAATGCGCCGCCGCGCCAATCAGTGACAGTGCCGCCATAGTCCCACTCGAAGCCATAGAGCACGAAAGCTCCGCCATTGGCGCGTTCCACGTCGGCCATGCT
>JAFEDV010000473.1 GCA_018241475.1 Pseudomonadota bacterium
CGCGCCGGAGGATCGGTCAAAAGCTTCGGAGGCGCGATCATTCACGCCTGGGCGCGTCCGCACCACCTTGCGCGCATCGGGCCAAGCGGCCGTCGAGCAAGAAAGAACCTCAAATGTCTCAAGCGAACGCACTCGCGCAACCGGGGCGCGTCAATGGCGTCGACGTTGGCGCATTGTTCAATGTCATCAAGGCCATTCAAGCGGACCCGGGCCTCGCGAGGTTCAACTTCCGTGCATCGAACCAATGGCAGGGTTGCGAGAAGACCCGCACCACCATCAAGGATTTTACCGGCGCCCGCCAGACGCATCGCAGCAACGGACCGAGTTTTGTCGTCGACAGCGGCGAGCCGCCGGTTCTGCTCGGCGAGGACCGGGCGCCGAACGCCGGCGAGTATCTGCTGCATACGTTGGCCAGCTGTATCACCACCTCGATTGCCTACCATGCCGCCGCTAATGCGGTTGAGATCGAGGCCATCGACTCCGACCTTGAGGGCGATGTCGATCTGCGCGGTTTTCTGGGGCTTTCTTCCGACGTGCGCAAAGGCTTCAGCGACATTCGTGTGCGCATGCGGGTGAAGACCGACGCGCGCGCCAACCGCATCCGCGAGTTCGCATCAATGTCGCCGATGCTGGAAATGGTCTCGAAGGCGACGCCTGTCGCGCTGGAGATCGAAACCTACTGAGACGTTTCGGATTGGCCGGCCGCCGTCTCCCGCCGCCAGGCCGACGGCGGCCGGCCGAACTCGCGGCGAAAGGCGCGATTGAACGCCGCTTCCGAGTCGTAGCCGACGTCGAAGGCGATTTGCGCGATGGAGCGGTTGGTTTCCCGCAGCATGCGGGCGGCGACCTGCATGCGCCAGGCGATCAAGTAGCGGATAGGGGGATAACCGATGAGCGTGCTGAAGCGCTCCGCGAAGGTCGAGCGCGAAAGATTGACCGCGTCCGCCAATTCTTCCGCCGACCAGTCTTTCTGCGGCTGCGCATGCATCAGCGCCAGGGCGCGTCCGATCGCCGGATCGCGCAAGCCGGCAAACCAGCCGCACTCCTGCGCGGGCAATTCCAGCATGTAGCGCCGCAATGCTTCGACAAACATCAGCTCGGAGAGCTTGGCGACGATAGCGGCAGCGCCGACTCCGTCGCTCGCCAGGTTTTGCACGGCGAAGGCGAAGCTTTCCTCGATCCAGGCGCCGCCCTTAGTGTCGGCCACGTTGATGCTCAGAAGCGGAGGCAGCGCTGAGATCAGCGGATCGAAGCTGGAATCGCAGCCAAGGAAGCCGCACACGATATGCGTCACTGCACCGTTGCCGCCATGCCGCAGCTCCCAGAGACCGGACTCGGTCATTACGATATCGTTTGCCGCCACCGCCTTGAGGCCATGTTCGCTGCCGAGCACATGCAGGTCGTTGCGCGGCAGCAGGACGAGCGAGCCGGAAGTCAGCTCGCGCGGCGCCCCACCCGGCACGTGCGCCATCAGCCGGCCGCTGACGATGTAGTGGAAGGCGATGATCTGCGTCGAGGAGCCGAGAAAGAGCTTGAACTTCTCGGGATTGACATTGGTGGCGAGCGACCACGGCGCGCTGAACCGCGCATCCAGGAACACGCCGCCCGTGAGGCGCAGTGTCCGCAGCACATCCGACAGCGCGTCCATCGCCCCGCCCTCCAGGTTGACTATTCTCAATATAGGGTGGCGTCTGAACCCTTGTGACGTTCGTGGGCAGTGGGCTAGTGGTCGTCCATGGCTGACACCGCAACCGCTCCAAGCTCCTTCCTTGCCGCCGCAGAAGCGCTGCAGAGCAACACCATCAAGCTCCGCCGCGCCATTCACGAGGAGCCGGAACTCGGTCTCGATACGCCTAAGACGCTGGAGAAAGTGAAAGCCGCGCTCGCTGGCTTGCCGCTGACGCTCAAACAAGCGCGCTCCTGCACCGGCATGATCGCCATTCTCGACGGCGCCAACTCAGGCCGCACGGTGCTGCTGCGCGGCGACATGGACGCGCTGCCGATGCCCGAAGATGCACCGGTCAATTTCAAATCCAAGATCCAAGGCGCCATGCACGCCTGCGGTCACGACGCCCACACGTCCATGCTGGTCAGCGCCGCGAAAATTCTCTGGGCGCACCGCGATCAGATCACCGGCCGTGTGCTCTTCATGTTTCAGCCCGGCGAAGAGGGCCACTTCGGCGCCAAGTTCATGCTGGAAGAGGGGCTGCTCAGCGATCCCGCGCCGGACGCCGCCTTCGCGCTGCACATCACGCCCAACGCACCGGCGGGCGTCATCACCGCCAAGGCGGGGCCGATGATGGCGTCCGCCGATCAATTTCAGCTTGTCGTGCGCGGCCAGGGCGGCCACGCCTCGATGCCGCACCTCGCCATCGACCCGATGCCCGTCGCCTGCGAGATCGTCACCGCCATCCAGGCCTTCATCACCCGCCGCATCGACGCCTTCGATCCCGCCATCTTCACGGTCACCACCATGAACGCCGGCACCACCTACAACGTCATCGGCGAAAGCGTGCGCATGACCGGCACCATGCGGGCCATTTCCGAAGCCACGCGCAAGAAGTTGCATGAAGGCGTTGCGCGCGTCGCCGAAAACGTCGCCCGCGCCCACGATTGCACCGCCGAGTTCAACATCGACGCGGGCTTTCCCGTCACCATCAATGACGCACGCGCGGTTTCGCTGGTCGAACGCGCCGTGCGCGCCGAGCTTGGAGACGCCGCCTTCGTGCGCGCCAACGCGCCGGTGATGGGCGCGGAGGACTTCTCCTACGTGTTGCAGAAGGCGCCAGGCGCCATGTCCTTCCTCGGCGTCTGCCCCGAAGGCCAGGATTTCCGCAGCGCCTGCCCGTGCCATTCCAACAAGATGGAACTGAACGAAGCGGCCATGGCGGCAGGCGTCGCCGCGCATTGCGCCACGGCGGAAGCTTTTCTGCGCGATGGCTTGCCAGATGCTTAGAGATATTTCGCGATCGCGTTCAGCGCCGCGGTCAGGTCGGCGCGGCTGACGGCGCCAGCCTTGCGAACGACTCTTGCTGGCTCGATCGTCGCCAACTTCGACGGACGTATCAGCGACGCTCCTGGAAGCCCCGCCTTCCTTTTTTGGGTGATGACGACATCGTCAGGGCGGGGCTGGCCTCGATGACTTGTGATCATCGCGACCCAAATCAGACCGTGAGTGCGCTCGAGCGCAGGCTTGGAAACGACCAAAGCGGGGCGACGTTTTTCGGCCAACTGATCCGAGTAGGGAAACGGCAGAACCAGAATGTCGCCCTGCGCGAAAGCCATCAAAGGTCTCGGTAGGTTTCTTCGTCAGCAGAACTCGACCATTCATCAAAGGTCGAAAATGGATCGTCCGCCGCCGCAGCTTTCTCGATGCGAATGCCGTGCTCATCGGCGTGAAACACCAGAACGTCGCCCGGCCCGACGTCGAGTTGTTCTCGTACCGCTTTCGGCAGCACCAGCTGGCTTTTGCTGGTAACGCGGGCGCGGGAGACGCTCATGTAAGACATCTTACTGTCTTACCATCGTTTGTCAAGCGTGTAGAATATGCGCCGGCCGCTCCTGGCTCTAAACTGCCCCTGAACCGCGAGGCATGATGTCGGAAATCTCAGCGCAACTGAAAGCCACAGCCGATGCCGCCAGCGCCTACGCTGAAGCCGCGCGCGCTGCGGTGAAACCGCGTGTCTTTACCAACGGCAAACTCGACCGCGCAGCGATCGATCGCGAGCAGCACGTTGTTCACGGTCTTGCCTGGATTGCCACCTACGCCGAAACCCTGCGCGAGGTTAGCGCCTGGGCCGAAGCACTTGCCGCGCGCAATCAGTTTGGCGAAGTCGAACACTTGCTCGCGAAGCTCGTCGCCGCCGAATATTGCGCCCAGCTCGCGGGCGGCGTTGCGATGACGCAGGTCGAGGTGATCCGTCCGGCTGATTTCAGTATTGGCGCGCCGCAGGTCGGGATCACTGTCACCCAAGCGGAGAAGACGCGCCTCGCCGAACTCATCCGCGATGGGCGCGGCCGCGCCACGCTCGAAAGCACCGGCCTTGACGGAGACTTCGAACTGATTCGCGACCAGTTCCGCAAATTCGCCGACGCAGAGATCGTTCCGCACGCGCATGAATGGCACCTGCGCGACGAACTCATTCCCATCGAGATTGTCCAGCACATGGGAGAGCTTGGCGTCTTCGGCCTCACCATACCGGAGGAGTTCGGCGGCGCCGGTCTCGGCAAGACCGCCATGTGCGTGGTCAGCGAAGAACTCTCCCGCGGCTATATCGGCGTCGGCTCTCTGGGCACACGCTCGGAGATCGCGGCGGAACTCATCCTCTCCGGCGGCACGGCCCAGCAGAAGGCGCACTGGCTCCCCAAGATCGCGTCCGCCGAAATTCTGCCGACAGCCGTCTTCACCGAACCCAACACCGGCTCCGATCTCGCATCGCTCAAAACCCGCGCCACGAAGGAGGGCGGCGACTATATCGTGACGGGCGCCAAGACCTGGATCACTCACGCCGCCCGCGCCGACCTGATGACGCTCCTGGTGCGCACCGATTCCGGAAGCCACGATCACCGCGGGCTGTC
>JAFEDV010000474.1 GCA_018241475.1 Pseudomonadota bacterium
CATGCGACGCAATATGGACCGCCGGCGCCTCCGCCGGCCAGCGCCGCAGCATGCCTGCGGAGGCGCCGGCGGTCCATGCTAGTCGCCCTTCGCCCCGCGCTTGGGCTTTCCCGCCTCCTCGATGAAGTCGGCGAAGTCCGAGGTTTCCTTGAAGTCGCGATAGACCGAGGCGTAGCGCACATAGGCCACCGGATCGAGGTTTGCGAGCGCGTCCATCACCATCTCGCCGATGGTTTCCGACGTGATCTCGCTCTCGCCCGAACTCTCCAACTTGCGGACAATGCCGGAGATCATCTGTTCGATCTGTTCCGGCTCGATCGGCCGCTTCCGCAGCGCCACCTGCAGCGAGCGCGCCAGCTTGTCGCGATCAAACGGCACGCGGCGGCCCGAACGCTTGAGCACGATGAGATCGCGCAATTGCACGCGCTCGAAGGTGGTGAAACGAGAGCCGCACCTGTCGCACTGGCGGCGACGGCGTATGGCGGCGCCGTCCTCAGTCGGACGGCTGTCCTTCACTTGCGAGTCTTCGTTCTGACAGAAGGGACAACGCATTGTGCTTCCCGGCAATCGGCAGTCGCCAATTGGCAGTCGTACCCCGAATCCTTCTGATTCGCGCCTCTCACTACCGCCGACTGCCGATTGCCGACTGCCGTCAGCTGTAGATCGGAAACCGCGCGGTGAGCTGCTCGACCTTGGCGGCCACCGCCGTTTCTACGGCCGTATTGTCGTCATTCGAGCCAGACAGCCCATCCAAAACCTCACAAATCAGACCCGCGACCTGCCGGAATTCTCCCGGCCCAAACCCCCGCGTCGTGCAGGCGGGCGAGCCAAGCCTGATGCCTGACGTCACCATCGGCTTTTCGGGATCGAACGGGATGCCGTTCTTGTTGCAGGTGATCATCGCACGCTCGAGACCTTGCTCGGCGACTTTGCCCGTCACGCGCTTCGGGCGGAGATCGACCAGCATCAGATGGCTGTCGGTTCCGCCCGAAACCACCGCCAAGCCGTTCTTGATCAGCTGATCCGCCAGCGCCTGGGCATTTTCGAGCGTGCGCTTGGCGTAGAGCTTGAACTCCGGCTGCAGCGCTTCCCCGAAGCTCACCGCCTTCGCCGCGATCACGTGCATCAATGGCCCGCCCTGAAGGCCAGGAAACACCGCCGAATTGATCTTCTTGCCGATGTCCTCATCGTTCGAGACGATCATGCCGCCACGCGGGCCGCGCAGCGTCTTGTGCGTCGTCGTGGTCACCACATGCGCGTGCGGCAGCGGCGATGGATAGACGCCGCCGGCGATCAGCCCGGCATAGTGGGCCATGTCCACCATCAGAAAGGCGCCGATCTCATCGGCGATTTCGCGGAAGCGCTTGAAATCAATCCGCCGCGAGTAGGCCGAGGCGCCGGCCAGGATCAGCTTTGGTCTTTCGCGATGGGCGATCTCGGCGACCTGATCGTAGTCGATTAGATGGTCGTCTTCGCGAACGCCATAGGCGACGGGATGAAACCACTTGCCGGAAATGTTCACCGGCGACCCGTGAGTCAGGTGTCCGCCGCACGCCAAATCCATGCCGAGAAACTTGTCGCCAGGCTGCAGGAGCGCGAAGAACACTGCTTGGTTCGCATTGGCGCCCGAATGCGGCTGCACGTTCGCGAAGCTGCAATTGAACAGGCGCTTGGCGCGATCGATCGCCAGGCGTTCGACGTCGTCGACGAACTCGCAGCCGCCATAATAGCGCCGGCCTGGATAACCTTCCGCGTACTTGTTGGTCAGTACCGAGCCTTGCGCCTCCAGCACTGCGCGCGAGACGATATTCTCCGATGCGATCAGCTCGATTTGCCGCTGCTGGCGTTTCAACTCATCCTTGATCGCCGAGTGCACGTCCGGATCGGCGCGATCGAGCGGCGCTTCGAAAAAACGATCATGTTCAGCCGCGCGGCGCGCACCCTGGTCCATGGCGTCCCAACACTCCCGGATTGACTCGATGTCGAACATAGGCTGCGGACTTGGCCAATCAAAGCCGCCCGCAGCCGCCGCGATTTACTTGGCAAAGTCAGCATAGCGATTGCAAATAGCTGCCCTAGGCCAATCGGAATACTTGCGGCGACCCGCGAATACCGCGTACAAGACGGCTCGAGGTCGTTGTATTAGCTGGGAAAAACCGTGGCCGGGCCTGATCATGATGATGCCCACGGCGGCGTGGGCGACGATGCTCTCAGCATGACCGCGGCGATTGTCGCGTCGTTTGTCCAGAACAACAAGGTTTCGCCGGAAGAACTGGTGGAGCTTATCCGCACGGTGCATCGCACCGTGGCGGGCTTGGCGGAAACCGGCGTCGAGAAGTTCAGCGAACGCCCGAAGCCCGCCACGGCCATCAATCGCTCGGTCCACGACGACTACATCATCTGCCTGGAAGACGGCAAAAAGCTCAAGATGCTCAAGCGCTACCTGCGCTCGACTTACGGCATGACGCCCGATGAGTACCGCAAGCGCTGGGGCCTTCCTGCGGACTACCCGATGGTGGCCCCCTCCTACGCGGCGCGGCGCTCCGAGTTCGCCAAGCGCATCGGCCTTGGAAAAGGCGTCCGCCGCCGCGGCTAGACGACGATGCCTGGCCCCTTGGGCCCATCGTCTTCCGCTAATTTCCGCTCGAGCAATTGCATGGCCAGCGCGCGCACGTCCGCGAGCGCCGCCGCTGCGGGGGTCTGAAAGACGACTTCCGCACCCGTCGCGACGTGCACCGCCGCGACACGTTGCACATCGCCGATGCGAGTGATTTCGAGAATGACTTCTTCGGGTTCTTCGTCGCTCACGGCGGCGGCGCATGCACCGGGCACATGGCCCATACCGCCGTCAATGACGCCACCAGCTGCTCCATCAGGGCGTCGTCGTGGAATGGCGAGGGCGTGATGCGCAGCCGCTCGGTGCCCTTCGGCACCGTCGGATAATTGATCGGCTGCACATAGATGCCGTGATCGAAGAGCAGGATGTCCGAGATCTTCTTGCAGCGCGCCGCGTCGCCGACCAGCACCGGCACGATGTGCGTCGTCGATTCCGACATCACCGGGATGCCAGCCTCGAACAGCATGGTTTTCAAGCGATCGGCGCGCTCTGCGAGGCGGTCGCGCAGATGCGGACACTCGCGCACGATCCGCACGCTTTCGAGCGCCGCGGCCGCGATCGACGGCGCAAGCGAGGTCGTGAAGATGAAGCCGGAAGCGGTCGAACGGATCGCGTCCATGGCCGCGGCGGGG
>JAFEDV010000475.1 GCA_018241475.1 Pseudomonadota bacterium
CCAGTCCCGCAGCAGGGGAGTCCGAGCGTCCGTCAGCGCCTGGCGGCCGACAGTCGAAGGCGATGCACCAGCGTCTTCCCCCGGCGATCAAGATCGGCGAAGACCCGATCGTGACCGATCCCATCACTTATGGCCGCCGTCGCGCCGCGATTTCGCGCGGCGAGCGGGAGTGGCGCGTCGAAGCGGATGCGCTGGTGATGCGCCGGCCCGGCGGGGGCGAGAAGCGGACGCTCTGGAAGGACATTATCGGGGTGCGCCTCTACCACGAGCCGCTTCGCCGCCGTCCTTGGCGCTACGCCTTTGAACTGCATACCCGCCAGGGCGGCCGCATCGTGATCGACAATGCTCATTGCCTTGGCGGCAACGAGTATGAAGAGCGCTCGTCGACCTACACGCCCTTCGTGCGCGCCGCGCTGGCGAAGATCGCCGTCGCCAACCCGAAGGCGCGCCTGCTGATCGGCGAGACCCAGAAGCGCTATTTCTTCATGATGCTGCTGGCGCTCCTGGCGATCGCTGCGCTGGCGCTGGCGCTCCTTGTCACGCCCACGCCGCTCGATGCGACCCCGTTTGCGATGCCGGTCAAGCTTGCGCTCGTATTGTCGCTGCTGCCGCTGTTCTGGATCGGCGTCTTGCGATCGCTGCCGCGCGGGGCGCCGCTCGACGCCGTGCCCGAGCGGGCGCTGCCGCCGGAGCGGAAACCTTAAGCGCCCCTTTACGCGGCCCGCGCTTTAATGGCGGGCAGTCGTGAAGCATCAGGATGGCCGCCGTGACCTCGCGTTAATCCGCGCCAGCGGATCGACGGCGCGCGTGCTCAACCTCGCCCACATCTTCGAGCGCTTCGGCGACACCGACGAGTACAGGGACAAGCCGCTCTTCCGGAGCAAGCGGCTGAACCGCGCCTTGATTATAAAGCACGTCGTTCGCCCCAGCGAGCGGGAGCTCTTCGCGCAACCCCTCACCACCGCGACGAAGGTGATCTTGCCGTATTCGCCAACTGAACTCGAACTGGGCGGCGTCAGTGTGCTGGTCGACGAGATCCGGTTCGAGAAGCTGTTGCGCGATGCGATCGGCGGATACGAGAACGAGGCGGATCTGGCGGCCGACGTCGAGCTTCTGCGCATGATCGCGAGCCTGCCGTCCTTCGATCCCTTCTTGATGCGCGAGCGCCTGCGCCACCTGGGATTGGATCCGTCGCGCGTCTATTTCGATCTCGCCGAGGCCGACGTGCAGCGCATGCGCGCCTTCGTCGGCGGTGAGATATCGCAGCTAGTGAAGCTGGCCTTTGCCACCGGCGGTCCCGCCGCGCGCGATCTTTCGCAACGTCTCGCCGACAAGCTGATGACCGACGAGACGGCGAAGGCGCTCGACGCCTTGCGCCAGACGTTGCGGCTGTCGGGCGAGGAATACGTCGAGGGCGTTTTCGCCTGGAAAGGCTTTCTCTACTACAAGTGGATGACCGATGAATTCCGCCCGCATCTGGAGGCGTTCAAGCCGCGCTTCGCGGACCTGCGCATCATGGGCGCGAGCCTGGAGAACCGGCGCGAGTTGATGCGGGTGCGCAAGGACATCCTGGATCGCGTAGCGTTGGCGGCGCAGCGCGTCGATGAAACGCTGCTCGAATATGGGACGGCATTCGCGGCGCTTGCGGATGGCCAGCCCAGCGCCTTCCGCAGCTTCCTGATCAGGGCGCCGTCGCTCTTCATTCCGATCGGCGAGGCCGTGGGCGTCATCCGCCACATCCATTCGTTCTGGTGTTTCCGATTCCCAGAGGACGGCATGCGGGTGATGGATGCGGAAGAGGCGCAGGAGGTATTGCAGGAATTCGATTTGGCGCTCAGCGCCATCGAATTCGTTCAGAAGCCGGCGGAAACGCTGGCGCTCTAGACGCGGCGCTGGAAGATCAGATCGCGGGTGAGGCCGCTCACGCGGGTGCGCCCGAGCAGCATCATGTCGCGTTTCAGTTCGTCTTCGAGAATGTCGATCGCACGCGCAACGCCGCGTTCTCCGGCCGCTGCGAGGCCGTAGAGATAAGCCCGTCCGATGGCGATTGCATTGGCGCCCAGAGCCAGCGCCTTGACGATATCGGTGCCGCGACGGACGCCGCCGTCGAAAATGATCTCGGCGTCACCGCGTACCGCCTCGGCGATGGCGGGCAGCATATCGATGCTGGCGGGCGCGGTGTCGAGTTGGCGCCCGCCATGATTCGAAACCCACACCGCGTCGGCGCCGATGCCGACTGCACGGCGTGCGTCGTCGGGCGTGGAGACGCCTTTGACCGCGAACTTGCCGCCCCAGGTCTCGCGCATCCAGCGTGCATCCTCCCAGGTCACGCTCCGGGAGAACTGCGCGTTGACGAACTGTATGATGCCGCTCTCCATTTTCAGATGAGCGAAATTCGCAGCGGAGATCGGCGGCGTCGCCAGCATGTCCGCCATGTACGCCGGCGCGGCGAGTGCTTGGCTGGCGGTGCGGAATGTCACGCGCGGCGGGATGCTGAAATCGTTGCGGCCGTCGCGTTCGCGGTTGCCCGCCACCGGCAGATCCACGGTGAGGACGATGCCGGTGAATCCCGCCGCCTTGGCCCGCGTCAGCAATTCCTCCACCAGCGCGCGGTCGCGCCACACGTAGACCTGCAGCCAGCGCGGACCCTGATGCGCCTTGGCGATATCCTCCAATGTCGTCGAAGCCAGCGTTGAGCACGCGTACACGATGCCCGCCGCCTGCGCGGCGCGTGCAACCGCACACTCGCCGCCACGCGGATGAAAGAGTCGCGACGACGCGGTGGGGCTGATGAAGAAGGGCAGACGCATCGATGCACCCATGATGGCAGCGCTGGTGTCGACCTTCTCCACATCCACAAGCGCATCCCAGGTGAGTTCGATATCGCGGAAACGCTCGACGTTGCGCCTCAGCGTGATCTCGTCATCGGCGCCGCCGTCGATATAGTCGAACACCATGCGCGGCAGCCGCTTGCGCGCCAGTTCGCGCAAGTCGGCGATGTTGCGTGCTCGCTCAAGCCCCATGGCGCAGAGCTAAACGCGTCGCGGCGCGCGGCGTCAAACCCGTTAACGTTTTGAGCGTTGCTTATTTGTTCGACGCTGAGCACTCTTCCGGCATGAGCCGAATCGGCGATGCAACGAAGAACCGCGCATTTGAGGATTTGAACGAGGCGCAGCGCGCCGCGGTCGAGCACGACGATGCGCCGCTCCTGGTCATCGCCGGCGCCGGTTCAGGCAAGACCAAGACTTTGAGCTGCCGCGTCGCCCATCTGCTGCAGCGTGGGGCGGACCCCAATCGCATCCTGCTGCTCACATTCTCCCGCCGCGCCGCGGCGGAGATGAGCCGGCGCGTCGGCGCGGCCATTTCGGCCGCCGACGTTCAGTTGCCATGGTCGGGCACGTTTCACGCCGTGGGCGCGCGTCTGCTGCGCGAGCTGGCGCCTGCTGTCGGGCTCAACGCCGATTTCACCATCCACGATCGCGGCGATAGCGCCGACCTTATGGGGCTCGCCCGCCACGAAGCGGGCTTCGGCGCCGGCGCCAAGCGCTTCCCGATGAAAGGCACGTGCCTGGCGATCTATTCCCGCTGCGTGAACGCCGACGAGCCGCTCGCGGATGCGCTGGCTTCGACGTTTCCTTGGTGTCGCAACTGGGAAGCGGAGTTGAAGGCGCTATTCGGCAGATATGTCGAGATGAAGCAGGCGCAGCATGTCTTGGACTACGACGATCTGCTTCTCTACTGGGCCGAGCTGATGGACGCGCCCGATGCGGGGGCGGAAGTCGCCTCGCGCTTCGACTACGTGCTGGTCGATGAATATCAAGACACCAACAAGCTGCAATCGCGCATTCTGATGCGGCTGAAGCCCGATGGACGCGGCGTCACCGTTGTCGGCGATGATGCGCAATCGATCTATTCCTTTCGCGCCGCGACGGTGCGCAACATCCTCGATTTTCCATCGGTGTACGCGCCGCCGGCGCGGGTGGTGACGCTGGAGCAGAACTACCGCTCGACCGCCGCGATTCTCGACGCCTCGAACGCGGTGATCGAACGCGCTGCCGAGCGCTTCACCAAGAATTTGCGCACGACGCGCGCCGGCGGCGCGCTGCCAAAACTGGTCGATGTGCGCGACGAGGCGGAGCAGGCGCACTATGTGTGCGATGCCATCCTCGCTGCGCGCGAGGAGGGGCTGGAGCTGAAGCAACAAGCAGTTCTCTTCCGCGCCGCCGATGCAAGCGCTCAGCTGGAACTCGAACTGCAGCGGCGCGACATTCCGTTCGTCAAGTTCGGCGGTCTCAAGTTCCTCGAAGCTGCGCACGTCAAGGATCTGATCGCCATCCTGCGCTGGGGCCAGAACGCGAGTGACCGGCTTGCCGGCTTCCGTACGCTGCAACTCGTCCCCGGCGTCGGCCTCGCGAAGGCCGCAAAGGTGCTCGACGCCAATCCGGCGCTCGCGTTCGAGTCGACCGCTGCGCCTGCGCAGGCGCGCGATGTGTGGGACGCGCTGCGCGATATCGTGAATGCCATGCGCGGCGGCGGCAACTGGCCGGCGGAGCTGGAGCGCGCGGCGCAATGGTACGAGCCGATGCTGGCGGTGAAGTACGATGACGCGCGTGTGCGTTCCGCCGACATTGCGACGCTCGTGCGCATTGGCGGAAACTACGCCTCGCGCGAAGGCTTCTTGACAGACCTCACCCTCGACCCGCCCAATGCGACGAGCGACGAGAGCGGCCCGCCGCATCGCGACGACGATTTTCTTATCCTCTCCACCATCCATTCCGCCAAAGGGCAGGAGTGGAAGAACGTGTTCGTGCTGAACGCCGTCGATGGCTGCATTCCGAGCGATCTGGGCACGGGTTCGACTGCGGAGCTCGAGGAAGAACGGCGGTTGCTGTACGTCGCCATGACGCGCGCGAAGGACAATCTGCACGTCGTCGTGCCGCAGCGATTCTACGTTACGCAGCAAACCAGGAACGGGGACCGCAATGTGTTCGCGGCGCGCACGCGTTTCATTCCAGCCGAGATCGTGCGCCATTTCGAGCGCGTGAGCTATGCGCGGCCCGGCTCGGTGGCCGGCGCGCTTGCCGCCATTGCGCCGGTCGATCTTGCGGCGAAGGCCCGCTCGCGCTGGGCCTGAGGAGAGCCTATGTGAGGCTCACCGAGAGGTGACTCATGGGCATCCGGACGAAAGACGTCGCCGTCGTTTCTTATTGCCGCACCGGCATCGCCAAAGCCACGCGCGGCGCGCTCAATCAGACGCACGGCATCGCCATGGCCGCGCACGTACTGAAGGAGGCCGCAAAGCGCGCCTCTATCGAGGCGGGCGAGGTGGAGGACGTCATCCTCGGCTGCGGTCTGCCCGAAGGCGCGACCGGCCATAACGTCGCGCGCAACGCGGCTTTGTTCGCGGGCTTCGGCGCCGGCGTGCCGGGCGTGACCATCAATCGTTATTGCGGCTCGGGCCTCAGCGCTGCTTCCTTTGCGGCGAACAAGATCGCGATTGGCGAATCCAAAATCATGATCGCCGGCGGCGTAGAGTCGATTTCGTTGGTGCAGTTCAATCTGAACTTCAACGGCTTCTTCTACGAGCCGCTGCAAACCAAGATGCCCGCCGTCTGGTGGACCATGAATCAAACCGCGGATTTCGTGGCGAAGAAATACGGCATCAGTCGCGAGGCGTTGGATGAGTACGTGGTTGGCAGCCAGGCGCGTGTGGAAGCGGCGCGCAAGGCGGGCAAGTTCGCGCAGGAGATCACGCCGTTCGCGACTCAGATGAAGGTTACTGACAAGGCGACCAATGAAAGCAGGATGGTCGACGTTACGCTTGATCGCGACGAAGGTCCGCGTCCGGACACAACGCTCGAGGGTCTGGCGAAGCTGAAACCGGTCTACGAGGGCGGCACGACCACAGCCGGCAACGCCTCGCAACTCTCCGACGGAGCGGCGGCGGTGGTGATGATGGACGCCGATCTTGCGTCACAACGCGGCCTGCCGATGCTCGGCCTGTTCCGAGGCATGCAATTGGGCGCCGTTGCGCCGGAAGAAATGAGCATCGCCATTACGCCGGCCATCCGCAGGTTGATGGCGCACCATGCACTTAGCGACGCCGATATCGATCTGTGGGAGCTGCACGAGGCCTATGCCGTTACAACCCTTTACAACCAGCGCGAACTCGAAACGCCGTGGGAGAGAACCAACGTCAATGGCGGCGCTATCGCGCTCGGCCATCCGTACGGCATGTCTGGAATCCGCTATCTCGGTTCGACGTTACTCGAACTTGGCCGACGCAACGCCCACAAAGCCGTCGTGGGTGTCTGCACGGCAGGCGGCATGGCGACGGCGGCCTATCTGGAGCGCTAATCCGCGTCGAGAATGGCCCGCACCATCGCGTCGACGGCCGCTGCTTTGGTCATGCCGCTCTCGCGCGTCAGCGTGCGCCACGTGTAGAAGCTCAACGCCAGGCCCAGCATCGCCCGCTGCTTGGCGTTCAGCGCTTCGCCCAACACCTCATGAAACCGCGCCAGGTGCGGCCCGAAGCGCAGCGTACTGATCTCGCGCACCAGCGCGCTTTGCTCGGCGTCGCGCAGCACGCAAGCAAGCAGGTTCGCATTGCGCTCGTACCAATCGTAGATCGCGCGCAGGCCGGTTTGCAGGCGCCCGGCTGAGCTGACGATGGTGCGCCACGCTTCGGCGTCGGGCGGGGGATCGTGCTCGAGCGAGTGACCGGAGCAGGCCATCAATATGCTGCGCTCGTCGGGGAAGTGCGCATAGAGCGTGTGCCGCTGCACGCCGGCGCGCTCGGCGATCATGCTGACGGTCGTATTCGCCGGGCCAATCGAGCCATGCAGCTCGACCGCCGCATCGACGATGCGCTGGCGCGTTTCGGCTTGGCTCTCGGCACGGCGCTTGAGGGTGTAGGGCCGAGCCATCAAATTTCACTACACATATATGTGCATCCATATTGACTCAGTCCGCTAATTTGACTACACATATATGTATTGTCAAATGAAGAGGGGAAAAGGTCATGGAAACAAAGGTCAACGAGATCGCGAGCGGTATCTATCGGCTCTCCACCTTCATCCCGCAGGTTCAGCCGGGCGGACTGGCCTTCAATCAATTCCTGATCGCGGGTGACGAACCGCTGCTCTTCCATACCGGTATGCGCGGCCTGTTTCCGCTGGTGCGCGACGCTGTTGGCCGGCTGATTCGGCCCGAGAAGTTGCGCTGGATTTCCTTCGGCCATTACGAGGCCGATGAATGCGGCTCCATGAACCAGTGGCTCGCCGCCGCGCCGAACGCCGAAATCACCCACGGCATGACCGCCTGCATGGTTTCGCTCAACGACATGGCGGATCGCGCGCCGCGCATTCTTCAGGACGGACAAATAATCGACCTCGGTGGTAAGCGCGTGCGCTATCTCGACACGCCGCACGTTCCCCATGGCTGGGAGGCTGGTCTCATCTACGAGGAAACCACCGGCACGCTGCTCTGCGGCGATCTCTTCACACAATACGGCCCATGCCCCGCCACAACGGAAGGAGACATTGTCGAGGCCGCCATCGCCAGTGAAGATATCGCCCACTACTCCGCCCTCAACCCTGGCATGGGCGCCACCCTGCGCAAACTGGCGGAGCTGAAGCCGCGGACGCTGGCGCTTATGCACGGCCCCGCTTTCACCGGCGATGGGGCGGCCGCGCTGCGCGCATTGGCCCATGATTATGATCGCCGCGCGCTTGCCGCGGCGGAGCTTCTCAACAGCGGAGCGGCCGCCGCGGCTTGACCCTCCGAGTGCGGGAAAGCGCTTGGGCGCAAGAGGCGCATCGGCGAAGACATGAGCCGTCTTTGGGGGTGCGCCTCATGAAGCTGATCGTCGCTCTTGCCTTGTTCCTTGCGCTTGCGGGTGCAGCGCCAGCGCAGACGAGTACGCAGGCGCTTGTCCTGCACCCGGCACGGGTGTGGACGGGCTCGGCCGCGCCGCCGCATGAAGGCTGGGTAGTGGTCGTCGCCGATGGCCGCATCGCCGCAGTTGGCCCGGAGGGGAGCGTGCGGCGGCCCGCCAATGCGCGCGACATTGTCTTGCCTAACGTGACCCTCACGCCAGGTCTCATCGACGCGCACACGCATCTCTTGCTGCGGGCGTATTCGATCGAGTCGTGGGACGATCAGGTGCTGCGCGACAGCGAAGCCACGCGAGTCATCCGCGCCGTCGGCGCCGCGCGCGACACGCTGCTCGCCGGCTTCACCACGATCCGCGATCTCGGCACCGAGGGCGCCGGCTATGCCGATGTCTCGCTTCGCCAAGCCGCCGAGAACGGCGCCATGCTGGGCCCGCGCATGTTCGTCGCCACCCGCGCCATCGTCGCGCGCGGCGCTTACGCGCCGCGGCGCACTGGTTACCGGCCCGATCTCGATCTGCCGCAGGGCGCGCAGGAGGCGAGCGGAGAGGCGGAAGTGGTCACGGCGGTGCGCGAGCAGATGGCGCGCGGCGCTGATTGGATTAAGCTTTATGCCGACTATCGGTTCGGCAACAGCAGCGAGTCGCGGCCGACATTCACGCAAGCCGAACTCGCCGCCGCGGTGGCGACAGCGCACGATGCAGGGCTGCGCGTCGCCGTGCATGCCGTCACCGACGAAGGCATGCGCCGCGCCGTGCTCGCCGGCGTCGATACCATCGAGCACGGCTACAATGGCGGCGCCGAGACCTTCCGGCTGATGGCGCAACGCCACGTGGCGCTCATCCCAACGCTTGCCGCCGCGGATACCGTGCGCCGCCCGGACAGCGCCGCCTTCGCGCGCGCCTTTCGTCTGGCGCTCGCGGCGCACGTCGTCATCGGCAGCGGCAGTGACGCCGGCGTGTTCGCGCACGGGCAGAACGCGCGCGAACTCGAACTGATGGTCGAGAATGGCATGACGCCGATGCAGGCGCTCATCGCAGCGACGTCGACAGACGCCGCGATTCTCAATCGCAGTGGCCATCTGGGCGTCATTGCGCCAGGCGCCGACGCCGATCTTGCCGGCTTCGTCGGCGATCCGACGCGCGACATCACCGCGTTGCGCAACGTTGCGATCGTCGTGAGCCGCGGCGTTGTGGTGAGAGCGATGGCGCCCGAATGAGGGGAGCGCGCAACGCATGAACATCTCGCGGCGGCTCTCCGGCGGGGATTTGCGGTCAATTGGCGCTTCGAACGCTGTGGTCAGCGATGCCTTGAGAGGCCGGGCGCTCCCAAGGCAACTTGTGCGGGCGCTTGAACACCAAGATCCAATCGTCCGTGCGCGGGCCGCGGATGCCCTGGAGAAGATCACCGCCAAGAGGCCCGATTGGCTCGTTCCTCACAAGCATGCCCTTCTGCGCGCCATGACGCGCACGCAACAGGAAGTTCGATGGCACGTCGCACAAATATTGCCAAGAATTCCGCTGTCGCCCGCCGAGCAGAAGAAGGCGGTGAAGTGGCTGCTGGATCGGCTTCAAGATGAAAGCCGGATCACGCGGGCGTGCGCGCTCACGTCACTGGTCGAAATGGCCGACGAAGATGCAACGCTGCGTCCACGCGTTCGAAAAATAGTTCTGCGCTTGATGAGATCGCCGGCGGCGTCAACGAGAGCTAGAGCCAAGCGCCTCAGCCGCGCGTACGTCAGCGACTGGTAGCGTGACCGCCCTTCAAGATTCGTCTATGACAGAATGGTGCCGCCTGCGTGACTCGAACACGCGACCTACGCATTACGAATGCGCCGCTCTACCGGCTGAGCTAAGGCGGCTCCGGGATCCAGAAATCTTCCCAAAGGCTGGGGAAGGGCGGTTCTCTACGCGCGACGAGGCGTCAGGGCAAGGCCGCGGCAGGCTTTCGAGCGCATCCTCAAGCGCCCTGGTGTTCGTCCTCCACCACGACCGCTTGCGCCGGCGTCGTCGTATCCGGTTTCGGCGCTGAGAGCGCGGCGGTCGGCAATGCGAGCACTGGCCCCAGCGCATCGTGCTGTCCGCGCTCCATGCGCGGATGGATGAGCTGGCCGCCGTCGCCGAACACATAGACGAGCCGGGCCCAGTCGCTGTCGTCGTAGAGGAAGGCGGGGCCTTCGGGATCGAGGTCCGACCAGTCCGGCTCGCGCGGCGCGGCCGCGGCTTGCGCCAGCCAGGTGCGGGCGCCGTTCTCGTCGCCGCGCCCGCGCGCCACCTGCGCGAACAGGATGCAGATGCGCGACGAAGGGCTCTCGCGATAGGCGTCTTCGAGCGCGGATTGCGCTGCGCTCCAATCGCCGCGTTCCATGGCGAGTTCCGCCAGCACGATCTTGCTTTCGCGAGAGTCACGTCGCTTGGAAACGAGTTCGTTCATACGCGCGGCGCGCGCTTCGCGGCTCTCGTCAGGCATGAGATCGCGGAATGCGTGCGCGAGCGCCGGGTGTGGGCCATTCTCCCAAGCCTCTTCCAGGATTGCGGCGGCCCGCTCGCCCTTGCCCTCGGCGGCGAGCAGACGTGCGGCCATCGCCGCGGCCGGCGCGAAGGCGGGCGCCATGCGGAAGGCCTTCTGCGCCATGTCGGCGGCCTTATCGAGATGACGTTCGCGTTCGAGCTTCTGGGCTTGCGCCGTCATCAGCACGGCGCGGCGACGCTTGGCGACGCGGTCGTCGATGAGCTTGCGCTTGTCGCCGAGATCGAGCGCGTCCATGGCCGCTTCCCAATCGCCCGCCTGGACGGCGAGATCGAAAGCGTACTGGAAGGGCCACGACGCCGTTTTCGATGCACGCAGCGCCGCGTCAGCATGGGCGCGCGCGGCCATGCGGTCGCCGCGCTTCAGGGCTGCGGCCATCAAACCCTTGCGCCCCAGCACTTCGGTGTCTTCGTTGGAGAGCATGCCGGAATAGGCGCGCTCGGCAGCGGCGGTGTCGCCGCCGACTTCCGCGGCGCGCGCCTGCAGCAGCATGGCGAGCCGCGGCTCGTCGACGAGATTCTCGGCCTTGTCAGCGTGGCGTCGCGCGTCTTCGAACTCGCCGGCCTCCGCGGCAATCAAGCCCAGCGCCAATTCTTCCTGGCCCTTGCGTACGCGCGAACGCTCGCTGGCTTTGCCGATGCGTCCGGGCGCATCCATCAGGAACATGATGAGCCTAAGCAGCGGCAGCGCCACCGCGACGACGGCGATGAGCACGAGCACCGCGAAGAGGCCGCTCGTGGTCACCTGCGTGCCGAACCAATTGATGACGACCGTGCCCTGGTCGGAGGTGATCACCTGCCATGACACCAGCACGGCCAGCACCGCGATAATCAGCAGGAAAGCGAGGCGCAACATAGCTCAGGCTCCCCGCGCCAGAGTGGTGCGGATGGCGGCGAGCCGCCGGTCGATTTCGCTGCGGCGCTGCGCATCGTTGATCCAAGGCTGCGCCACGGCGCGCGCTTGGCCGGTAAGGCGACTAAGCTGCTGCACCGCGCCGTCGAGATCGTCGGCGGCCACACGTTGGTCGGCGCGATCGACGATGCCGGCGGCGGTGTCGCCTTCGCCGGTGCGGCGGACGACGATCCATTGCGCCAGCATGGCCTGGATGCGGCCCCAGAAACCCGAACCGGCTTGCGCTTGCTGCGAGGCGCGCACGATCTCGATGTCGAGATGGCTGAAGCGATCGCGCAGTTCCGCGCGCGTCGGCGCGCCGGTGCGGGATAGCGGCTCCAGCGCGAGCACATTGGCGTCCTGCGGCAGCAGCGCCTGCAGTGACGCATAGGATTCCTGGAACGGTCCGGAATGGCTCGACGCATCGGATGCTGCGGCGACCGCGAACGCTGCACGCGCCGCATTCGATGCGGTGCGCGCCTGTTCGGCGACGGCC
>JAFEDV010000476.1 GCA_018241475.1 Pseudomonadota bacterium
ACGGGATGGTGGTGGGCCTCGGCACCGGCTCGACCGCGGCGCACTTCGTGCGGCTGCTGGGCGAGCGCGTGCGGCAAGGCCTGCGGGTCAAAGGCGTGCCGACCTCGGAAGCGACGCGCAATCTGGCCGAGCAGGTCGGCATTCCGTTGGTGGAAATCTCCCAAGTCGCTTCAATCGATGTCGATGTCGACGGCGCCGACGAAATCGACCCGTCGTTCCGGCTCATCAAGGGCGGCGGCGGCGCGCTCTTGCGCGAAAAGATCGTGGCGGCAGCGAGCGGATCGATGGTCGTCATCGCCGACGAGAGCAAGTGGGTGGAGACGCTCGGCGCGTTTCCGCTGCCGGTGGAAGTCGCGCGCTTTGGTTTCGCGCTGACGCTCGAACGCGTGCGCGGCGCGTTGCGCGGCACGAAGTGCGGCGGCGATGAAGTCGTGCTGCGCACCAGCGGCAAGGCCAAAGAACCGGTGGTCACCGACGGCGGCAATTACATCCTCGACGCCCACGCCAAGCGCATTCCCGCCGCCGAGGATTTGGCCGCGGCGCTCAAGGATATCGCCGGCGTCGTCGAACACGGGCTGTTTCTCAACCTGGCGCGCACGGTGATCCTCGGCCAGGCCAAGGGCGCGGTGATCAAGGCCCACGAGTCGTTCTGACGGGACGCGCGTCAGGCGTGAATTGGATCAAGAACGCCGGCGCTTCGTCTTTTTGGCGGAGACCTTCTTGCTGACAAGGCGCGCAGCCGCCGCGCGCAACCGGTTCTTCTCAGGCTTGCACTTCGGGCAGGCGCAAATGCCCTTGAGGAACTGGTTGTAGTAGTTCTTGCCGTAATCGTAGTTCAGCTCTTCGCCCGGCTTGATCCTGCGGCGCGCGTGAATGTAGACGCGGCCCTTGTAGATATTGGGTTCGCAGTTCGGCCGGCAGGAATGGTTGATGTAGCGCGCCGTATTTGAGCGCGGCGCGCCGTCGATGGTCTTGCGGGAATGGATTTCGAACAGATACTTGCTGTTGCTCTTCTCTTCCTCTTCCTTGGTGAGTTCGACGCCGGTGTATTCGATGATGCAGGCGCCCTTGGGGATTTCGCTTTCGGCGTAGAGCCCGAGACCGGTCTTGGAGCGCCCGACGCGCAGAACGAACTCGCCGGGGGTATAGCTCAGTCTGGGCATGCAAGCCTTTCCATGCAGCGGAGGCCGTCTTTCAGCCGCAAGTGAGGGTGATTTGGCAAGCGCGAACTTGTCTCACCAAAACCGTTTGTTGGCGAACGCCTTTCCCGAGCCGGACTTCAAGTAGTGCTCGAACTCGCGAGCGCGACGTTCATCCTCGAATGCGAGATACGAGACCAACCGCCATGGCTTGTACTTCGCAGTGTGAACTGAGGCGCCCTCGTTATGTTTTCTCAAGCGCTGTTTTAGATTGGCTGTGAAGCCTGTGTAGCGTTCGCGCGGGTACGCTTCGCTTTGCAGCATGTAGACGTAAAACATTGAAGCCGCTCTCTCCGCGCCGGGCAATGGGCGTAAGCCATCCGAAGCTCGCGCGCGGGAGCAGCAACGGCCGTCCTACGCCAAGGCTACGGACGGCATCCTACCCTCGCTTCGCGAGCGCAGGATGGCTGGGGTGCTAGGATTCGAACCTAGGAATGGCGGTACCAAAAACCGCTGCCTTACCGCTTGGCGACACCCCAAAGCGCGAGGCGGCTACTTAGAGGCGCCCGCCCGGACATGCAACCGCCGCTCCCGCATGGGCGGTTTTTGCCGCTTTTGCCTGCGTTGCGCCCCGCAAAACCCTGCCCTATAAGCGCCGCTCCTCGGAGCATAGCTCAGCCTGGTAGAGCACCACGTTCGGGACGTGGGGGTCGTTGGTTCAAATCCAGCTGCTCCGACCATTGCCGCGCAAAGCAGCAATCGCTCACGCGCTCATGTGCGTGAAGACCCACACAAGCCCCGCCACGAAGCCGGTGATCAGCACCCAGCGCGCGGTCTCCGCCATGGCGTGTACCGCACCGCGCAAGGGCTCGAACGCGCTGATCGCCAGGACCACGACAAAGGCCGTGCCGGTTGCGAGCCACACCTCGAAATTGCCGAGTTGGCTGTCCATCCCGGCGATATAGGTGAGATACGATCCGAACGCGGCGATCGCAAAGCGCACCAGCCCTTTGAGCGCGGCGCTGCCGCTGTGATGCGGATCGCGCACACGCGGCGGCTGGGTGGCTGCGACGGTTGGCAGAGGCGGCGGCAGAGGGGCCGGTTCGGGCGGGCCCGCCAACTGCGTCCGCAGCCTGCGCCACGCCTCCGCCTCGAGCTCGGCGCGAACCTGCTGTTCGAACATCCAATCGTCACTGGCGAACGGCGGCGGGCTCCTGCGTGTCGCAGTCATGGACGCAAACCCTCCCGGCTCAGCGCCAGCATCATGCGCCAAGCCCGCGAACCGGGAAATGGGCTTGGGCAGAGGTCCCTGGTCGTTCAGGGCGACGCTGGCGATTTATCATTTTTCGATAAGAATCTTCTTGCCTTTGGAGCGCGGTTCATATCATTTATCGATAAACCGCGGGCAGGCGGCCGGAGGCGGAGTGTGACCTCGTGAAACAGTTTCTGATCACCGTGGCGGGCGTCCTTGTTGGGCTGTTCGTCTTCTTGTTCATCGGCCCAATTCTTCTTCTGTCGATGCTTGCCGCGTCGGTGCACGGGCCGGCGCAGCCCTCCCACATGGTTCTCGCGCTCGATCTACGGGAGCCGATGACCGACCAGCGCCCCAACAGCCCGTTCGCCGGCCTGAGCGGACGCCACTCGTTGCTGGATACGCTTGGCCGCATCGACGCCGCCCGAACCGACCCCGCCGTCGAGGGTCTCTTCATTCGCGCCAACACCTCCGGCATGCAGCCGGCGCAGGCTGAAGAAATTCGCAGCGCGCTCGCCGCGTTCCGTCAATCCGGCAAGTTCGTCGTCGCGCACCTGCAGAATGACGGCGTGCGGATGGGCATGCCCGGTTATGTCGCCGTCGCCGGCGCCAGCCAGGTTTGGACGCAAGCCACCAGTGAATTCCAGCCGATGGGCCTTGCCGCCGAAGTCACGTTCTTCGGCAACACGCTGCAGCGCTATCACATGCAGGCGCAGTTCGAGACGCGCGAGGAATACAAGACCGCCGCCGCCGAACTCACCGATTCGAGCTTTACGCCGGCGCATCGCGAAGAGCTGACCGGCTTGATGACAAGCCTCTACAATTCGATGCTTGCCGACATCGCCGCCGACCGTCGCCTCAGTGTCGATCAGGCGCGCTCCGCCATCGAGTCGACGCCATACGTCGCGCAACAAGCGCTCAATTTGCGCCTCGTCGATCACATCGGCCGTCCCGAGGAAGCACAGCAGGCGGCGCTGGCGCTCGCGCGCAATCGCGACGCGAAGGTTGTCGATTTCGACGACTATCGCCCCAGCACCGCTTCGAGCGGCCGCGTCATCGCGGTGGTGCAAGGCGAGGGCGCGATCGTGTCCGGACCGGAGCGAGACGGTCTGTTCGACGATGACGAGCAGATGAACAGCGACCGCGTCGCCAAGGCGCTCCTCGATGCGTCGGAGGACGACGACGTCGCTGCCATCGTTTTCCGCGTGAACAGCCCCGGCGGCTCGGTCGTCGCATCGGATCAAATCCTCGCAGCCCTGCGGGTGGCGCGCTCGCGCGGCAAGCACGTGGTCGTTTCCATGGGCGATGTCGCGGCGTCCGGCGGCTATTATGTCTCCGCCTATGCCGACGAAATCATCGCCGAGCCGACCACCATAACGGGTTCGATCGGCGTGCTCGGCGGCAAGCTGATCATCGGTCCGGCCATGGATCATTACCTGTCGACCAACACGCAGACGCTCACCGTCGGCTCACCGTTGGTGACGATGTTCTCGACTCAGCACGGCTTCAGCCCTACCGAACGCGCCGCGTTCGCCGGCTTCATCGACCGCGCCTACACGCAGTTCATCGGCCTCGTCGCGGATGGCCGCCACATGACGGTCGATCAAGCGCATGCGGTTGCACATGGCCGCGTCTGGACCGGCCAGCAGGCGCTCGAGCGCCGCCTGGTCGATCGTCTCGGCGGCTTCTCGGACGCAGTGGCCCGCGCGCGCGCGCTGGCGGGCATTCCCGCTAACGCGCAGACGCAACTGCGCTTCTATCCGCAGACCGAGAATCCATTCCGCAATCTGGGCCGCGCCTTCGGCGCTTCATCCGAGAGCGTCGAAGCGCTGGTGCGGCTCAACGCGGTGCTCTCCGACCCCCGCGTCGAGCGCGCGATGGCGGCGGTGCGTGAAGAAGACGCCAATGTCCGCGCCGAGAGCGGCCACATCACGGTCCACTGAGAAAAGCTCCATAAGCCCCTTGCCACGGCCCTCCGGCGACGGAGGGCCGCTTTGTTTGTGGAAGGAGGCGGCGGAGGCGGACCTAGCTCTTGTTTTCAACTTCGTACTTCGCGAGGTCGGCGCGCAGGTTTTCGTACAGGCGCTCGACAAAGCGAAGCGGGTCGTCGTCGACGAAATCGTCGAAATAGGCGTCGAGATTGCTCTCGAAAACGTACTCGCCTTCCTCGGCGAAGATGAAGCCGAGTTCCTCGTCGCTCGGCACGTGCAGGACGACGATCGAGGTCTCTTCGTCATCGTCGTCGCTCAAGGCGAACGCCAAGCGGCGGCTCTGGATCTTCTCCGCCAGGATTGGCGCCAGCGCCTGCAGCGCGGCCAGATCGTCGAAGCCGCTCTCCTCGCTGAGCGATTGCTCCAGGCGCTTGCGGGCCGCGTCGACTTCGTCATCGAAGCCGCTGGCCCGCGGCGCCTCGCGTTCGGCTTTCTTGATCATCAGGCCGCTTCCAGCAGGCTCTGGAATATGGCCGCGCCGCCGGTGCGGCCCAGCACCGGGTCGGACGCGCGCTCAGGATGGGGCATCATGCCCATGACGTTGCCGCGCGCATTCACGATGCCGGCGATGTCGCGCATGGACCCGTTCGGATTGTCGAGATAGCGGAAGACGACGCGGCCTTCGCCTTCGAGTTCGTCCAGCGTTTTCTCGTCGGCGATGTAACGGCCGTCGCCGTGCGCGATGGGAATCTCGGTGTCGCGCTGTTCGCGATAGGCGCGGGTGAACGCGGTGTTGCCGTTGGCGATGGCCAGCGGCACATCCTTGCAAGCGAACTTGAGGCCGATATTGCGGCCCAGCGCGCCCGGGAGCAGTCGCGTTTCCGTCAGCACCTGAAAGCCGTTGCAGATGCCGAGCAGCAGCCCGCCGCGCTCGGCGTGATCGACGACAGCGCGCATGATGGGGCTTTTCGCCGCCATCGCGCCGGAGCGGAGATAGTCGCCGTAGGAAAATCCGCCTGGAAGCACCACCAAGTCGACGCCATCGGGAAGCGTCGTCTGCTTGTGCCACACCATCGTCGCCGGCGCGCCTGACGCGCGCTCCAACGCGCGCGCCGCATCGCGGTCGCAATTGGACCCCGGAAACACGATCACTGCCGATTTCATGCCGCTCACATAAACTGCGTCGCCGCGAAATTAAAGGCGACGCAGCCCTTTAGGGAGTGGTGTGGCAATATCTCTGCTCGGCCTCGGTGGCATAGGCGCTGAAATCGCCCAGTCCCATGAGCCAAACGAGAGAACCGGGCGACAAATCCCGCCATGCCGGACCCTCGTGCCGCCACGGCCCGACGCATTCTCGCAGCGGCGCATTGAGCCGCTGCAATGTCTCGATCACCTGTCGTGGCACGTCTGCGGAGCGGTGCACCGATCCAGCCGCCTCACGCGTCCCGCCGGTGACAACCCAGCGCTGATGTGCGGCGCTGTCGGTGATCCATGCCGTCTGTGCGCCCACCGGCGAGTGCACCAGCGCTCCGCCGAAAAGCTCCGGGTGATTGTTGGCGAGCACGATGGAGAGATCGGCGCCGTTGGAAAATCCTGCGACGAACGCCTGGCTCGGATCGGTCGCGGCGCGTTGAGTTCGCTGCGCCCACGGAACGACTTGGCGGACGAACCAATCTTCGTGGATGCGGAAATCGTCGCTGCCTCCGGGGAAGCCGCGCAGATATTCTGCGCCGCGTCCCTCGCTGCGGGGATTGGGGTCGGGCGCGATGATGAGAATTGGCGGCAGCGCGCCGGAATCCAGAGCGGGCTTCAGCCGCAGCAAGGCGACGCTCAGGCCGTCCAGTCCATCGAAGATGTACAGCGTCGGCAAGCGCCGATTGGTCGGGGCGTTCGCAGGCCGCCAAACCCAAACCACGCGTGTTTCGCCCTGATGCGGTCCTGGAAAGACTGAGCCGCGGGTTTGGTCGTGGATTTGATCGCGCGCCGCCTGCATGCCGTCGTGCGGATTGGCCGGCAGGAAACTCTGCGCCGAGGCGGCGGCTGAGAGCGCAAACAGCGTGAAGAGCGCCAGGCGAAGTCGCATGCCCAAGCCGTAACCGGGGCGCTGGCGATACGCCAGTACGGCCCGCTCAAAAGCAGGTGAGGGCGCGTGCTTTGCGCTATATTGCGCGGATGCCGCCGACCTGGATCATCGTTGTCGCCGCCGTTTCCGTGGCCGTGACCGCCGGACTGACATGGATTCTCTGGCGGCTGAACGGCGGCGGCTCCGGCGATTAGGGCGCTCGCGTCGGCGTGTACATCGCCGGCAGTAAGCGCTGCAGGTTGCGCTGCTTCGGCAGGTCGTTGAGCACGATGTACGGCTGATCTGGGTGCAACGAGAGGTAATTTTGGTGATAGTCTTCTGCTGGCCAGAAGCGCGTCAGCATATCCACACGCGTGACGATTGGCGCCGAGTACGCGTGCGCCGCAGTCAGCTGCGCGATATAGGCGCGCGCCACGCGCGCCTGGTCGGCGTTGGCCGCGAAGATGTCGCCGCGATAGCTCGTGCCGCTGTCGGGTCCTTGCCGATTGAGCTGGGTCGGATCGGTGGCGACGGAGAAATAGATGCGCAGCAACTGGCCATAGGTCACTACGCGCGGGTCGTAGGTAATTTGTACCGATTCCGCATAGCCGGTGGTTTCCGAGCCGACGTCTTCGTAGGTCGGATGAGCCATCGTGCCGCCGCTGTAACCTGAGACGACGCTGCGTACGCCGCGCACATGCTCGAACACGCCTTCCATGCCCCAGAAGCACCCGCCCGCGAGCCCCGCGGTCTGCAGCCCGGCGCCGGCCGGCGCGGGCATGTCCAGCGTAGGCGCGGGCACGACGCGCGGCGCCTGATCGGCGAGCGCCGGCGAGCAAGCGAGCAGCGCGAGGGCCGATATTGAGGCGAGAAGAAGGCTGCGGATCACGTCATTTCCTCCGGATTGCTCCCCTTATACGCCTCGACGCAGGCTCTGGGTTACGCCGCCCTCACAACAGCGACAGACTATCTAGCCTCAGTATTTGCCATGCCGGCCGCTCCGCCATGACAGCGAACATTTCGTCGCCCCGCACCGTGCGTTCGACATTCATCGACGCCAGCACCGCCATGAGAAAGCCGGAGAAGGCGTAGAGGCGGTATTCCCGCCATAACGCGTCCGCATCGGCGTTCACGCCCAGCAACGCGAGTTCCTTTGCATAGAGTTCCACCAGCCGCCGCTCTTCACGAGCGCGGACCTCCGGATCGGCGACGCTGGTGCCGACGAGATAGGCGACATCGGCGGCGCCGGCGCCGATGCCGAGCGTTTGCCAATCGACGACATAGGCGCGTTCGTGGTCCGGCGTGAACAGGATGTTGTCGACGCGGAAATCGCGGTGTTGCAGCGTCGCCGCCGCCGGGGCGCGTCCGAGATAAGCGTCTAGCCTTGCGACGAACGCCTCGCCCATCTCCAGAATATCGGCCGAGAGCCGCTCGGCATAGCGTTCGCGAAAGTGCGGATAGAGCGCCGGCAGCAGCGTGCGGATCATGCTCGTCGAATTCTCAGTCGGCCGCAGCCATTCGTATGCGTTTGCGCGTCCGTTGCTCCAGAACGGCGCATGCAGGCGCGCCGCCTGCTTCAGCGCCGTTTCGATCTGCTTCACATTTGCGCCGGCGAGTTGGTCGCCTGGCTGCGCCGGCGCCAGGTCTTCGAGCAGCAGCACGAAATCCAGATCATCGTTGGCGCTCTCCAGATGCAGGCAGCGCGGACACGCAACCTGCACTTGGCTCGCCAATTCGCGGTACCAGCCGAGTTCGAGCGTGTAACACTTTAGCGCCCGCGCGATCGCACGCGTGTTCGCATCCTGCGAGGGGCACTTGGCGATCGCCGAGGCGGGACCATCAAAGCCGTTCCAATCGAGCGCGAGCCGGTAGCTCTTGCTCATCTGCCCAGTTCCGACCGCGTTCGCAGAAAAGTCTTTCAGC
>JAFEDV010000477.1 GCA_018241475.1 Pseudomonadota bacterium
CCGTTACACTGCAGCACCACGCCGACAATGTCCTTGCCGATGTCGTGCACATCGCCCTTCACCGTTGCCATCACGATCTTGCCGTTGGACTTGCCGGCCAAGCCGGTGCGCTGCTTTTCCTCCTCCATGAACGGAATGAGGTGGGCGACCGCCTGCTTCATCACCCGCGCCGACTTCACCACCTGCGGCAGGAACATCTTGCCGGCGCCGAACAGGTCGCCGACGATAGACATGCCGTCCATCAGCGGCCCTTCGATGACGTGCAGAGGCCGTTCGGCGCGAAGGCGCGCTTCTTCGGTGTCTTCAGCGATGAACTCGTTGATGCCGTGCACCAGCGCGTGCGCGAGGCGTTCGTTGACCGGCTTGTTGCGCCAGGCGAGATCGCGCGCCTCGTCCTTCTTCTTGCCGCCGCCTTTGACGCGCTCGGCGATGTCCAGCAGCCGCTCGGTCGCATCGGCGCGGCGATTGAGCAGAACATCTTCAACGCGTTCGCGCAATTCCGGCTCGACGTCATCGTAAAGCGTCAGCGAGCCGGCATTGACGATGCCCATGTCCATGCCGGCGCGGATGGCGTGATAGAGGAAGACCGCGTGCATGGCCTCGCGCACCGGCTCGTTGCCGCGAAACGAGAACGACACGTTGGAGACGCCGCCGGAGACGTGCGCATGCGGAAGCGTCGCCTTGATCTGCGCGGTCGCTTCGAAGAACGCCTTGGCGTAGTCGGCGTGCTCCTCAATGCCGGTGGCGACCGCGAAGATGTTGGGATCGAAGACGATGTCTTCGGGTGGGAACCCGATCCTCTCGGTCAATAGCCGGTAGGCGCGCGTGCAAATCGCGATCTTGCGCGCGGCGGTGTCGGCCTGGCCCTTTTCGTCGAACGCCATCACCACGGCGGCGGCGCCGTAGCGGCGCACCTTGCGCGCCTCGGCCAGGAACTTCTCCTCACCCTCCTTCAAGCTGATCGAATTGACGATCGACTTACCCTGCGCGCATTTGAGGCCAGCCTCGATCACCGCCCACTTGGATGAGTCGATCATCAGCGGGATTTTCGCGATGTCGGGCTCGGACGCGATGAGGTTGAGAAAACGCCGCATCGCCGCGGGGCCGTCGATCAGCGCCGCATCCATGTTGACGTCGAGCACGTTGGCGCCGCTCTCGATCTGCTGGCGCGCCACTGTCAAAGCGCCGGCATAATCGTCGGCCTCGATCAATTTGCGGAATTTCGCCGAGCCGGTGACGTTGGTGCGCTCACCGACAATGACGAAGTTTGCGAAGGGGTTGGCGGACGTCACTGGCCCGCCCCATCGCCGTCATCCCGGCCGGAGGCGCGCAGCGCCGGAGAGCCGGGACCCAGGAGCCAACGGTTGTGCGTTTGCCCCTGGGTCCCGGATCGCGCTCCGCGCGTCCGGAATGACTCTGTGTTGTATCGTCAAGCCGCTGCATTGAACGGCTCCAACCCAGCCAGGCGCAACCGATCGTCACGCACCGGAATTGCGCGCGGCTTCACGTCTTCGACCGCGTGGCGCATGTGCGCGATGTGTTCCGGCGTCGTGCCACAACAGCCGCCGACAATGTTCACCAGCCCAGCGCGCGCCCATTCGGCGTAATGCGTCTCCATCGAGCATGCGGTTTCGTCATAGCCGCCCATGGCGTTCGGCAACCCTGCGTTCGGGTAGGCGCTCACCGGGCACTCCGCCACGCGCGACAAGTCGGCGAGAAACGCGCGCATGTCCGCTGGACCGAGCGCGCAGTTCAGCCCAACCGCCCACGGCTTGGCGTGACGAATGGAATTGTAGAAGGCCTCCACGGTTTGCCCCGACAACGTGCGGCCGGAGCGATCGGTGATGGTGCCGGAGATCCACAGCGGCAGCTCCACGCCCAATTTGTCGAACGCTTCCCATGCGCCCCAAAGCGCGGCTTTGGCGTTCAAGGTGTCGGTGATGGTCTCGATCAGCAGCACATCGGCGCCGCCTTCGATGAGACCGCGAATCTGCTCGTTATATCCTGTCGCCATGTCGTCGAAGCCGATGTCGCGGCGGCCGGGATCGCCGACATCCGGAGACATCGACAGCAATTTCGTCGTCGGCCCCACCGAGCCGGCGACCAGGCGCGGCTTGCAGTCTTGCGCTTCGAACTTGTCGCAGGCCGCGCGCGCCAGGCGCGCGCCCTCGACATTGATTTCGTACACGACTTCTTCCAGCGCATATTCCGCTTGGCTAACAGGCGTCGCCGTGAATGTGTTGGTCGAAATGATCTCCGCGCCAGCAGCAAGATAAGCCTCGTGCACGCGCGTCACGATGTCCGGCCGCGTCAGCACTAGCACGTCACTGTCGCCCTTGAGCGACATCGGATGCTCGACAAAACGTTCGCCGTGGAAATCATTCGAGGTAAGTCCGAACCCCTGCAGGTACGCCCCCATCGACCCATCCAGGATCAGAATGCGTTTCTGCATTTCACGCGTGATCGCGGCGAGGCGTTCTTCGCGGGTCATGCCACCTCCTTCGCCACACGCACGCCGACAATACGGCAGATCGCCAGCGTCAGATCGGCGCGATTGAGCGTGTAGAAATGAAAATCCTCGACACCTTCCGCCGAGAGGCGCGCGCAAAGCTCGGCGGTCGTCGCCGCGGCAACCAACCGGCGCGTCTCCGGATCGTTGTCGAGGCCGTCGAACAAGGTCGCCAGCCAGTGCGGCACAGTCGCCTGGCAGCCCTGCGCCATCTTCACGAGACCCTTGAAATTCGTCACCGGCATGATCCCCGGCACGATCGGCACGCTGACGCCGGCGCGCGCCAGGCGATCGCGGAAGTTCAAGAAGGTGTCGGCCTCGAAGAAAAATTGCGAGACGCCGCGCGAAGCGCCGGCGTCGAGCTTGCGTTTGAAGTTGTCGATCTCGGCGTCCCATGAGGGCGAGTTCGGATGCTTTTCGGGATGCACGGCGACCGAGATCTCGAAATCGTGCTGCTTCCTTGCGGCCGCGACGAGTTCGGCGGCGTTCCTGAATCCCTGCGGGTGCGGCTCGAACGCGGCGCCGAGCCCGCCTGGCGGATCGCCGCGCAGCGCCATCAGATGCCGCACGCCAGCGCCCCAGTAAGCGTCGAGCACCTGTTCGATCTCGTCACGATCAGCAGCCACGCACGTGAGATGGGCGGCCGGCCGCAAGGACGTCTCCTTGACGATGCGCGCCACGGTCCGGTGTGTGCGGCTGCGGGTCGAGCCGCCAGCGCCGTACGTCACCGACACGAAGCTCGGCTTGAGCGGTTCGAGCTTGCGGATGCTTTCCCACAGCTGGGCCTCAAGCGCTTCCGTCTTGGGCGGGAAGAATTCGAACGACACCCGCGGCTGGCCCAGCCGTTCGGCCGCCTCGGCGATGAGATTGGCGTGGCTCACGCGCGGTCTCCCGCCCAAATCTTCACCGTGAGCGCCCCCTTCCTTTTCGGCGCCAGCGTCGTGATGCGAAGATCGCCGACGCCGGCGGCGTCGCACCAATCGGCTACTTCTGCATCCGAGAAGCCCAAACGGCGATGCGCATGCTCCTCGCGCAGGAATTCCAGTCGATGCGGAGCGAAGTCGACGATCAGCAGGCGGCCGCCGCGCTTCAGCAGTCGCGCCGCTTCGGCGATCGCGCGCGCCGGATCAGCCAGGAAATGCAACACCTGGTGGATCGTCACCAAGTCGGCCGAACCGCGCTCCACCGGCGGCGCATACGCATCGCCGAACCGGAGCGCCGCCTTCGCGCGCAGATCGTCGAGCGACGCGCGCGCGATCGCCAGCATCTGGCGGCTGGTGTCGAACCCTTCAGCGCGCCGCACGCGATCGGCGAACAGTTGGATCATGCGTCCCTGTCCGACGCCTACATCGACCATGAGATCGAAAGGCCCTGCGCCCGCCGCGCTCAGAACAGCGCTCTCGATATCCGCTTCCGGCAAGTGCAGCGCCCGCACGCGTTCCCAATCGGCCGCGTTACGCTCGAAATAGGCGGCGGCGGCGGCGTCGCGCGCGGAACGAATTTCATTGAGCCGTTCGCTGTCGCGCATCAGCACCGGATCGTTGGGATCGAGCGTGGCGAGCGCCGCATCGGCCAGACGTCGTTCCGTCGAGTGCAGACGCGGCAGCCGGTAGAACACCCAAGCGCCCTCGGGCGCGCGCTCCACAAGTCCAGCTTCGGTCAGCAGTTTCAAATGCCGGCTGACGCGCGGTTGGCTCTGCCCAAGCGCCAGCGCCAGTTCACCCACCGCCAGCTCGCCCTCGGTCAGCAGCGCCAACACGCGCAATCGGGTCTGCTCGCCCGCCGCACGGAGCGCGCTGACCACGCGTTCGGCGCGCTGACGCTCCGCGAGCGGCTCTGTTTGAGATATAAGCATGTCTTTATATGATAGCTGAAGAGGAGGCCTCGTAAAAGCCCGTCTTTGACCCCGCGCAAGAACGTCGGAAGTTCCGGTCAGGTGTTGCGCCCACGCCGCACCTTCGAATTTCCTAATTCAGTCAACCGTGTACGGGCGAGCACCGGCGCGGGTGCAGGGCTGAGGCGAGTGATCGTCGCGCTTCGGTAACGTTGATTAACCATGCCTCGTCATTATGTGCGCCGGGCCATGGGATTTTCGTACATGCGTAGCGGTTTGGCGGCCTTGGGCTTTGCAGCAGCGTGCGCCATCGCGCCCAACGCGCACGCGCAGGACGCGCCGGCGATCCACGATCCGTGGGAAGGCTTCAACCGCAAGATGTTCGCGCTGAACGACGCGCTCGACCATGCGATTTTCGAACCTGTCGCGCGCGGTTATCGCGCGATCATGCCGCGCCCGGTGCGCAACGGCGTCGCCAATTTCCTGAACAACCTGCGCTCGCCGGTCGTGTTCGTGAACAACGTGCTGCAGGGCAATGGCCGCCAGGCGGGCACGACGGTCGCGCGCTTCGGCATCAACAGCACGCTCGGCCTGCTTGGCGTGCTCGACCCAGCCACAAGCATGGGCCTGCCGCGGCGCGACGCGGACTTCGGACAGACGCTCGGCAAGTGGGGATCGCATCCGGGACCGTACCTGTTCTTGCCGATCATCGGCCCAACAAACGTGCGCGACGGCGTCGGCAGTCTTGTCGATTTGGCAATCGACCCCATCAACTGGGCCGATTACGAGCACCACAACGCGGTCATCATCACGCGCGGCGTCGTGTATTCGGTGGCCACCCGCGAAAGCTTGCTCGACGCCACCGACCAGCTGCGGCGCACGTCCCTTGATCCTTATGTTTCGGTCAGAAGCGGGTATTCGCTGTTGCGCGAGAGCGCGATCCATGGAGGACCAACGGAAATGCCTGCTCTGCAGGACATTCCGGAGGTCGAGCCAGATGCCGCTACCGCTCCCGAAACCCCGCCGGTCCAGCCGCCGCCGTCCGATGGTGTGACTCCGGGGTCGCAATTGCCTGACAATCACGGCGCGCCCGACGATCACCTGTCTTTGAACAACATCCCGACTTCATCTCCCGTCGTAAGCTTGGCGGCGACGCAATCGATGCCCATTTCCCAGCCGACAGCGAAGGTAGGAAACACTCCGTGACGACCCATCCACTTACGCGTTCCGCTTTTCTCTCGGCTCTGATCGGTGCGGGCATGCTGGCGACGGCGCCCGCCGCGTTCGCGGCGCGGGACTCGGCAGCGGAAAGTTACGTGCAGGAAAATGCCTCTCAGGCGCTCAGCACTTTGGGCAACCGCAACATCACCGGAGCCGAACGGCGGCGGCTGTTCGATCAGCTGATGCTGCAGTTCTCGGATATGGACCGCATCACGCTTTTCGTGGTCGGCCGTTATAGCGCTCAATTGCGCGCCGATCCGGCGCTGCGCGCCCTGTGGGTCAATACGTTCAAGGACTATGCGGTCGCCGTCTATGAAGACCAGTCGCAGGCCTATAGCGGCAGCGCCATTCGCGTGACCGGCTCGACCGAACGCATTCCCGGCCGCGACATCGTCGTCAATAGCGAGATCACGCCGCGCGGTCAGCGTGCGCTGCCGGTGCAGTGGCGCCTGCTGCGCTCCGGCGATGCCTGGAAGGTGTTCGACGTCTCGCTGATCTTCGACGGCGGCAACCAGATCTGGCTGGCGCAGGCGCAACAGCTCGATTTCCTGTCGCAGCTCGACCAAACTCACGGCGACATTCGCGCCCTGATCAGCCGCGTGCAGCAAACGACGGCTTCGCTCCGGCAGCATGCCATGGCGTCTAACGGCCGCTAGACGGCGACGCCTACGGCTTCGCCTACGCCATTGAACCCTTCCGCCGCGAGCAGCGCATCCAGTTCGCCAGCGATGCGCGCGGCGAGGCCCGGCCCCTCATAGACCAATGCCGAATACAGCTGTACGGCGCTTGCGCCGGCCTTGATCTTCGCCAGTGCAGTTGCGCCGCTGTCGACCCCGCCGACGCCAATCAGCGGCAGGCGCCCATTCAGGACCTGCGCAAACATGCGCAATACCCGCGTGGATATTTGAAAGAGCGGCTGTCCTGAGAGGCCGCCGGTTTCTTCGCGGTCGTCAGCCGTCAGGTGCTCCGGCCGTTCCATGGTGGTGTTCGACACGATGAGCGCATCGAGCGTGTAGCGCGCGGCAAGCTCGGCAATGTCTTGGATGGCGCGCTCATCCAGATCCGGAGCGACCTTCAGAAATAGCGGCCGCTGGCCGTGGACGGATTCGAGCGACGCGCGGGCCTCGCTCAAGCGGGCGAGCAACTCCTCCAGTGCGTCGTGTTCCTGCAGTCCGCGCAGGCCGGGCGTGTTCGGCGAGGAGATGTTGGCGGTGACGTAGGACGAATGGCGCCAGACCCGCCCCATGCAAAGAACGTAGTCGGCGACGCGATCGGCGCTGTCCTTGTTGGCGCCGATATTCACGCCAACAACGCCGCCACGATGGGCGCGGCCATCGAGACGATCGACAAACGCTTCGAGCCCTTCATTGTTGAAGCCCAAGCGATTGATCACAGCACGGTCCGGACTCAATCGGAAGATGCGCGGACGCGGATTGCCCTCTTGTGGGCGCGGCGTAACGGTGCCGCATTCGACGAACCCGAAGCCGGCGGCGAGCATCGCATCCGCCGCTTCGCAATTCTTGTCGAAGCCAGCCGCCAGGCCGATCGGATTCGGCAGATCGAGGCCGGCCAGTTTGGTTTTCAGACGGGTCCAGCGATCCGCACGGGCGCGCGGCCCGAGGCCAAGTTTGAGTCCGGAGATGGCGGCCCGATGCGCCGTCTCGGGATCGATGAAGCGAAGCGCCTGCGTGGCGATGTCGTGCATGAACATGCTTCTGGCGGGCGAACGGATCGGAGTCGGCACGCGCCGTAGCACGCTTTTCCGACGAACAGGGGCAGATTGTTTCGTGCGGCGCGCTTTCAACTCAAACTTGCAGGCACGGGTGAACCGCAATAGGACTTATTTCCGTGTTATGGGTTGAAAGTCCTAATTATATACTTGACACCACACGAAAGAATGCCTAATTTGGCGGCATGAAATTCGACGGCCCCCAATTCCAGACCGAAACCGCCGCCCGCCAATACATCGAAGGTTTGCGCTGGCCGGATGGTCGCGTGTGCCCGACTTGTGGCCTGATCGGCCTCGAATACGAAACCAAGCGCGAAGGCCGTTACCGCTGCGGCGCCCGCGAATGCCGC
>JAFEDV010000478.1 GCA_018241475.1 Pseudomonadota bacterium
ATCTCAACGGCCATTCCGACGTGCTCGCGGGCGTCATTTGTGCGCGCGACGAGTCGCTGCCGCTCTGGAAAGCGATCGAACAGGAGCGCACGGTGGGCGGGGCGACGCTGGGCGCGTTCGAGGCATGGCTGTTGCTGCGCGGCATGCGCACCATGCATCTGCGCGTGCGCCAGCAGTGCGAGAGTGCGATACGCATCGCCCGCGAGCTGGAGCGGCATGCCGCGGTGGAGCGCGTCACCTATCCCGGCTTGCCGAGCCATCCGCAGCACGCGATCGCACTGAAGCAAATGCAGGGTGGTTTCGGCGGCATGATGTCGTTCGAGGTTAAGGGCGGTGCGGCCGGCGCGCTTGGCGTCATTTCGAGACTCAAATTGGTGAAGGCAGCGACGTCGCTGGGCGGCGTGGAAACCTTGATCGAGCATCGCCGCTCGATCGAGGGGCCGCAGTCGGATGTGCCGGAGGGCTTGCTGCGCTTGAGCGTCGGCTGCGAAAACGCCGACGACATCTGGGCCGACCTGAGCGCGGCGCTATCGGCGCGCTAGGTCCGAACTCTGGCGCCTTCGCTCGAATTGGCCTAAAGGCGCTCCCATGACACGGAAGCTTTCTCTGACTGTCGACGGCAAGAACGTCGTCGTGCATCTGCACAAGGGCGATCTGCCGGTCGAGGTGAAGTTCAACGGGCCGGTGGCGGTCGATAGCGAGACGCTGGGGCTGTCGCTGGTGCGCGATCCGCTTTGCCTGGTGCAGATTTCCGACGGCGGGCCAGAGGCGCATCTGGTGCAGCTCGACCGCGCGAACTACGACGCGCCCAACCTGAAGGCCGTGCTGGCCGATCCGAACCGACTGAAGCTGTTCCATTTCGCGCGCTTCGATATCGCCATGTTCATGCGCGACCTCGGCATCGTCTGCGCGCCGCTTTATTGCACCAAGACGGCGTCGCGGCTGGCGCGCACCTACACCGATCGCCATGGGCTGAAGGATCTGGTGAAAGAAATTCTCGGCCGCGACATTTCCAAGGATCAGCAATCGAGCGATTGGGGCGCGCCCGAACTGAGCGACGCGCAGCTTGCTTATGCGGCTTCTGACGTGCTGCATCTGCATGCGCTCAAGGAAAAGCTCGACGCCGTGCTGGCGCGCGAAGGCCGCACCGAGATCGCGCAATCCTGCTTCGACTTCCTGCCCACACGCGCGGCGCTCGATCTCGCCGGTTGGGAAGAGACGGATATTTTCGCGCACGGGTGAGAGATGTGGCGATGAGCGCGACCGTGCGTAGAACACTGGCGGATTTCGCAAGCGCGATCGTCTTCGGCTTGGTGTTCGCCTTCACAGGCTGGGTAGCTCACAGAGATGCGCTCTGGATCGGTGTTGGTGCAGCGATCGGTTTCTTTGCACTCAAGTTCGTGACCGGCCCGGTTTTGCAGCCCTCGCGAACGTGGCTGATGGGCCGGCCCCTGCTCACGCAGATCTCGGTTGGCGCTGTCTTGCTCGCCTTCGTGATCTGGGTTGTGTCGCTGGGTTGGCGATAGGCGGCCGATCCATCTAGACGCCGCTCCGCCGCGCTTCGGCGACGATGGCTTCGGCTTTGGCAAAGAGAGCGGCATCGACTTGCAGACCGGACGCCTTGGCGTTGTCTTCCAATTGTTCGGGCTTGGTTGCGCCGACGATGGCGGAGGCGACATTGGGTTCGCGCAGCACCCAGGCGAGCGCGAACTGCGCCAGTGAGCAACCAGCCTCAGCGGCGAGTGGCTTCAATCTCTGCACGGCTTCGAGCACAGCGGGATTGAGCCACGACTCGATGAAGCCGCCCATCTTGTCGCTGGTAGCGCGGCTGCCTTCGGGCGGCTTGGCGCCGGGCAGATACTTGCCGGAGAGCACGCCTTGCGCCAGCGGCGACCAGACGATCTGGGAAATGCCGTTCTTGGCGCAGATCGGAATCACTTCCTTCTCGGGCTTGCGCCACAGCAGCGAATATTGCGGCTGCGATGAGACGAATTTTTCAACGCCCGGAATGGCGAGCGCGGCTTCGATCTGGGCGCCGTCCCATTCGGAAAAGCCGATATAGCGCGCCTTGCCGGCCTTCACGACCTCGCTCAGCGCCTCCATCGTCTCTTCGAGCGGCGTCATCGCATCGTAGCGATGGCATTGATAGAGATCGACGTAATCGGTCTTGAGGCGCGCAAGCGACAGATCGATCTGCTTGAACACCTGCGCGCGTGAGAGTCCGAAATCGGTGTTGCTGACCGGGAAGTAGAGTTTGGTGGCGAGCACATAGGAATCGCGTCGGCGCTTGGCCAGCACCTCGCCAAGAAAGCTCTCGGCGGCGCCGACGCCGTAAACGTTGGCGGTGTCGATGAAGTTGACGCCGAGATCGAAAGCGCGATCGACGCAAGCTGCGGCCCTGTCGCGCTCGACGCCGACGCCGTAGGTCAGCCAGGAGCCGAGCGAAATTTCCGAGACTTTGAGATCGCTGGAGCCGAGCTGACGATATTTCATGGGGGCCTCGCTGGCCTTCACTTAGGCCTTCTCCCCTTGTGGGAGAAGGTGTCAGCGCGCAAAGCGCGATGACGGATGAGGGATGTGAGCGCGATCCTAAACAGCGGCGTTAACACCCCTCACCTGCTTCGCTTCGCGAAGCTGTCCTCTCCCACACGGGGGAGAGGACGTTTAGCGCGCCGTTGCGTGGCGCGGCTGGTAAAGACCGAGCGTGCCGCCGCTGGGGAGCGTGATGTTGGTGGAGACGCCCCAGCTTTGCTGCGCGGGCGCGCCGCAGGCGACGCCCTTCTCCTTCAGGCGCGCTATCTCGGCATCCAGATTGTCGGTCATGAAATAGACTTCGTGCACGTCGTTCTTGTCGGAGGGATGCACGCCGGCTTCGCTGGGCGGCAGCGCGAAGATGAGCCAGCCGCCGCCGGCGTCGACGTGCGGAAGACCGAGCACGTCGCGCAGAAAGGCGCGGTCGGCCTCGGCGTTCTTGCTGAAGAACATGACGTGTGCGCCGGTGATCATGCGCGCCCCTCCTAGGCTTTCGCGACGACCTGATCGATGCGGCCGAAGATGGAGTGGCCGCGGGCGTCACGCATTTCGATTTCGACGCGGTCGCCGTGCTTCAGGAATGGCGTGATGGGTTTGCCGGTGTTGATGGTCTCGACCATGCGCTGCTCGGCGATGCAGGAATAGCCTTGGCCGCCTTCGCCGATCGGTTTGCCGGGGCCGCCATCGGGCCCACGATTGGAGATGGTGCCGGAGCCGATGATCGTGCCGGCGGCGAGATCGCGGGTCTTGGCGGCGTGGGCGATGAGCTGGCCGAAATCGAAGGTCATGTCGATTCCGGCATTGGCCTGCCCGAACGGCTTGCCGTTGAGCGCGACGTACATCGGCAGATTGAGTTTGCCGTCGCGCCACGCTTCGCCCAGCGTATCGGGCGTGACCGCGACGGGCGAGAACGCCGACGACGGCTTGGACTGAAAGAAGCCGAAGCCCTTTTCCAGTTCGCCGGGAATGAGATTGCGCAGGCTGACATCGTTGACCAGCATGATCAGGCGGATGCGCTCGCGCGCCGCCTTCGCGTCGATCCCCATCTCCACATCGTCGACGATCACCGCGACTTCGGCTTCGCAATCGCAGCCCCAGGCTTCGTCCTTCAGCGGAATCGGATCGCGCGGACCCAGGAAGACATCGCTGCCGCCCTGGTACATGAGCGGATCGGTCCAGAAGCTTTCCGGCATCTTGGCGCCGCGGGCTTTGCGGACGAGCTCGACGTGATTCACGTAGGCGGAGCCGTCGGCCCACTGGTAGGCGCGCGGCAGCGGTGAAGCGGCTTCGCGTTCGTGGAAACGTTCGCGCAGCACCGAGCCGGCATTGACACCGTCGCTGAGAGAGCGCAGCCGCGGCTCGGCATGCGCCCAATTGTCGAGCGCGGCCTGCAATGTCGGCACGCCCGGCTCGTGCGCGCACCAAGCGAGATCGTCGGAAACGACGACGAGGCGGCCGTCGCGGCCGTGGCGGAGCGATGCGAGCTTCATTGCCACACTCCGTCATACCGGCCGACCGCAGGGAGCGCCGGAACCCAGGGGATCATGGAACAGAGTGTTTGCCCCTGGGTTCCGGATCGCGCTCCGCGCGCCCGGAATGACGAACCAAAAGACATGGACAGAGTCATTTGCGGACCGCGTCTTTCTGATTTTCCGGCGCGGCTTTGATGAAGGCCGGGTGTTGGCGCGCGGTTTCGTCCCAGGCAACGAGGCGCGGGAATGGCGAAAGATCGGTTTTGAAGCGCCGCGCATTGGCCATCTGCGGGACGAGCACGATGTCGGCGAGCGAGGGCGCATCGCCGAAGATGTGCCTGGTGTCAGGGTGCTTGGCGACCTGGTGTTCGAGCGCGGCGAAGCCGAGCTTGATCCAGTGGCGATACCATTCGCCGACATGGTCCTCGTCCGCATCGAATTCGAGCTTGATGCGGGTGAGGACGCTGGTGTTGTTGAGCGGATGGATGTCGCAGGCGATGGTGAGCGCAAACGCGCGCTCCTGCGCGGCGCGGAAAGGATCGTCGCTGATGAACGGGTTTTGCGGATAGGTCTTGTCGAGCCAGCCAAGGATGGCCAGCGATTGCGTGAGCAGTCCCTGCGGCGTCTCCAGCGCCGGCACCCGCATCTGCGGATTGATGGAGCGGTACGGCTCGCGCATCTGCTCGTCCGTTCCCGGCATGATGTTGACCGGAATCGTCTCGTAGCCGACGCCCTTCAGGTTCAAGCCGATGCGCACGCGATAGGCGGCGGATGAGCGCCAGTAATCGTAGAGCTTCAGCATGCGAAAAGTCCTACGCCCTTCCCGACCATAACTCCACCTATTCCGGGGCTATGCGGAAAGCACCCATGGCCCCAAATGTTCGCAGTGAACGCGCGGCGTCGCCGCTTTGCGGCGCCGTGGGGATGGGTGTCATGCATAGCCTTCGATTTCGATGTCTGCGCGCGCGCCGAGATCGAACAAGCGCGCGCGCAGACGAATAAAGCTCTCATCATCGCGCAGCAATTTCTGCATAGTTTTCGGCGCCTGGTTGGAGCGCGCGCGCACGACGACCATCATATCGCGGAGTTCGTAACTATCCACCCGCATCATGTGCGGCGCGGCTTCGTCGACGGCCGCGGCCAGCGTCTGCGCCCAGAAGCCGCGGTCATGCCGCCGCCAATGGTCCGGCTGCAGCGCAAGGTTCATCAGGAGGCGGCATTCGCCCGGCTGCGCCACGCCCTATTCTCCGAGGCGCGTCTTTGCGGCATGCGCGGCGCGCGCCTTTTCATGCAGCCAAGCAGCATGTTGCGGCGCTTTTTTGGTGCGGCTCCATTCTTCCAGCATGAGCGGGGCGACGCGCTTGAGTTCGGCCAGCTCGGCGGCGGCGCCGGTATCGGCGGCGAGTTCCAGCCGGTGGCCGTTGGGGTCGAAAAAATAGATCGACTTGAAGATGCCGTGATCGGTGGGGCCGAGCACGTCGATGCCCTTGGCTTCGGCGCGGGCCTTGGCCGCCGTCAGCTCGTCGACGCTGCCGACCTTGAAGGCGATGTGCTGCACCCATTGCGGCGTGTTCTCGTCGCGCCCCATCGGCTTCTGGTTGGGCAACTCGAAGAAGGCAAGCACGTTGCCGCCGCCGGCGTCGAGGAAGACGTGCATGTAGGGATCGTATTCCCCGGTTGATGGCACGTGGTCCTCGGCGAAGGCGGTCGTGTATTCCATGCCGAGCACGTCGCGATAGAACTCGACCGTCTCCTTCGCATCCTTGCAGCGATAGGCGACGTGATGAATGCCGTTGGTGATCGCCATAGGTTTAGTCCTCGTCCGCGAAGATCTGCACGAGCGGCCGGCCGCCCTGTTCGAGGCGGGCCCGGTACATGCCCGGCGTGTTGAAGCGCCACGCCGCGTGACCGCGGCCGTCCATGACGATGACCCCGCCATCGCCATGCATGGCGCCAAGCTCGGCGAACACTTCTTGCGATGCTTGCTCGGCGGTTTCGTGGCGAAGCTCCATGCGCGCGCAGATATCGCGGGCGACGCCGACGCGGATGAAGTACTCGCCGGTGCCGGTGGCGCTGACGCCGCAGACGCCGTTCTGCGCATAAGTGCCGGCGCCGATGATCGGAGAATCGCCGACGCGGCCCCAAAGCTTTGCATTTGTGCCGCCGGTGGAGGTGCCGGCGGCAATGTTGCCCTGCTCGTCCATGGCGACGACCCCGACGGTGCCGAACTTGTGGTCGTCAAGGAACAAGAGCGCGCCTTGCGGCGCGGGCGGCGCGCCCGCCGGGCGCGGTGGGATCGGCAGATTGCGCGCGCGCAATTCCTGCACAAGCTGCTGCCAGCGCCGCTCGGTGAAGAAGAAGGAGGGCTCGACCTGCTCGATGTTCTGTGTGCGGCCGAAGGCCTCCGCGCCTTCGCCGACCAGCATGACGTGAGGACTGTGCTCCATCACCGCGCGCGCCAGTTGGATCGGGTGACGCGTGCGTGTCACGTCGGCGACCGCCCCGGCGGCGCGGCTACGGCCGTCCATGATCGAGGCGTCGAGGTGGTTCTTGCCGTCCGCCCCGAACACCGCGCCGCGCCCGGCGTTGAACAGCGGATCATCTTCCATGTCGCTGATCACGGCTTGCACGGCGTCGAGCGATGAGCCGCCGCGATCGAGAATGGCGGCGCCGGTTTGCAGCGCGTGGTTCATGGCGGAGCGGTATTGCGCCTCGAGCTCGGGTGTGAGCTGCGCGCGCTCGATGACGCCGGCGCCGCCATGCACGACGATGGACCAGTGATGCGCTCGCGGTTGTTGACCGCAGGCTGAGAGAAGCGCGAATGCAGTAAGAACAAATGCAAACGCTCGCCGTGGCGGAAGCATCTTCAGCTCGCCTTCAGCACGCCGCGGCGGATCTGGTCGAGTTCAATCGACTCGAACAGGGCCTTGAAATTGCCTTCGCCGAAGCCCTCATTGCCCTTGCGCTGGATGAACTCGAAGAAGATCGGGCCGATGGCGTCTTTGCCGAAGATTTGCAGCAGGAGGCCCTGGCCGTCGCTCGGCGCGCCATCGATCAAGATTCGGCGCTTGCGCAGTTCTTCAACCGGCTCGCCGTGACCCGGTAGGCGCTGGTCGATGAGATCGAAATAAGCGTCGATGGTATCCTGGAGTTCGACGCCGCGCGCACGCAGACGGTCGACGACCTCGTAAAGATTGTCGCAGCCGAAGGCCAAGTGCTGGATGCCCTCGCCGCGATAACGCTGCAGATATTCCTCGATTTGGTCGACCTTGCCGGGCTCTCCCTTGCTCTCATTCAGCGGGATGCGGATCTTGCCATCGGGGCTGGTCATCGCCTTGGAGAACAGGCCGGTGACTTTGCCTTCGATGTCGAAATAGCGGATTTCGCGGAAGTTGAAGATGCGCTCGTAATACTCAGCCCAAGTCTTCATGTTGCCGCGAAAAACATTGTGGGTGAGGTGGTCGAGATAGGTGAGACCGATGGCATTCTTCTTCTCATCGGCGCCCTCGATCGGCTTGAAGTCGACGTCGTAGATGGTCTGCGCGCCATAGCGGTCGACGAGATAGATGTAGGCGCCGCCGATGCCCTTGATGGCGGGGATGTTGAGCTCCATCGGGCCGACTTTGCCTTCGACAGGTTCTGCGCCGCGCTTCACCGCTTCCTGGAGAGCATGCTGCGCGTCCTTCACGCGGAACGCCATGGCGTTGGCGGAGGGCCCATGCGCCTTGCGGAATTCGGCAGGCTGGCCGGTCGGCTCCATGTTGAGGATGAAATTGATGTCGTTCTGCTTGTAGCGAACGACGTTCTTGGAGCGATGCTTGGCGACGGCGGTAAAGCCGATCTGTTCGAAATAAGCCGCGAGCTTTTCCGGCTCCGGCGCGGTGAATTCCACGAACTCAAAGCCGTCGGTGCCAATTGGGTTCTCGAACAGATCAGCCATCGGCGCTTCCTCGACCTTGCATTTGCACCCGATTTAGTTTCATTTGAAACCAATGGCAAGCGTAGCATTGAGAAAGGCGGCGAAGGAAGCAGCGGCGGAACGCCTGATTCTGGAGCGTTTCCTGCCCTACCGGCTGTCCATCCTGTCGAACCGCATCAGCCGCGCCATCGCCGCGCGCTACGCCAAGACCTTCGATCTCACCATTCCGGAGTGGCGCATCATCGCCGTGCTCGGCCGCCGGCCGGGGCTCACCGCCCGGCAGGTCGCCAAGGCCACCGAGATGGACAAGGTCGCCGTCTCGCGTGCGGTGGCGAAGCTCGTGGCGGCCAAGCGCGTCTCGGCCGACGTGCACGACGCAGACGCCCGTGCACAATCGCTGACGCTGACCGCCCAGGGCGAAGCGCTGCATGCGCGCATCGCGCCGATTGCCCTGGAAAGCGAGCGGCGTCTGCTTGCGGCGTTGAGCGCCGGCGAGCGTGCGAAGTTCGACGCGCTGATCGATCGCTTGCTCGATGCGGCGCGCGAACTCTAAGCCGAGGAGCTTCAAGTCCGGCGATTCAATCGATCTGGCGCCAGGTGTAGCGCAGGCCGAGCTCGGACAGCGCCCGATCCCAGGCGGCGCGCACCTGCGTCTCGCTCACATGGTGATCGCGGCCATGGGCGATGAAGTAGACGTCGAGGCCGACGCCGCGCGCAGCCGCGCCCAGCTGCTGGCGCACCAGCGGCGCCAGCCCCTCGCCGCTCGGCTGGCGATAGACGCTGTAGAGGGGCGAATTCTGGCGCATGTCCGAGATCAGGATGAGGCGGCGCGCCTGAATCGAGGGGTTGAAATCGTCGCTGCCGAGCCAGCGATGCACGTATTCGACGATCGGGCTGGTCGGAGCTTCACCGGGTTGGCTCACATCGTCGATCACGCGATCTGCGGCGCCAACGAAGCGCTGATCGAAGTCCCGCACCGTGTAGCGGCGGCCGTGATAGAGATCGGTCCAGAACGTTGGCGCGCCGGGATTGCAGACCGAAAAGAGCGGATGCGTCGATTGCTCGGCGTCCAGCGAAACGATGGAGAACTTCTGATATTGCCGGGTGTCGCGTTGCGCGTTCTCGATGAGCTGACGCAGCGCTGCGCTCATGCCTGAGGTCCAGCGATCGGTGCGGTCGACGATGACGATAGTGTGGCCGGCGATCGGGCGAGAAACCGGGCAGAGTGTCTCGGGATCGAGATCGGCCGGACGGAAGAGCCATACCGTGAAGCTGAGCGCGAAGAGCCCGGCAAGCACGCAAGCGGTCAGGATGCCATAGAAGCGATTGGCTTCCGCCTTGGTGCGCATCTAGCGCCGGCCTCCGCGTCGGCTGAAAAGCGACAGCGCCGAGCGCGGCGCGATGGTTTCCGCTTCCATCGCTTCGGCTTCGTCTTCTTCATCCTCCTCGTCGTCGGTTTCGGGCGGCGTCAGGCCGACGCGCGCGCCTTCGTCGCCGACATCGGCGAATTCGCCGCGGACATGCACCGTGGCGGCGCTCTCTATGCCCTTCAGGAAGGGCGCCAGCTCATCGTCATAGAAGGAGTGATATTCCGCCTCGAGCTGAGCGCGTGCGCCGGCGAGCTGGCTCTTGCAGGCGGTGATATTGCCGGTGGCGCGCGAAAAGGCGGTGGTCAGCTGTTCCAGCACCTCGGCGCTCCTCGGCGGCTCGATGGCGCTGAAGGCGTCTTCAGTGAAATAGCCGGGCGCCGGCGTCGTGCGCGCTGCGCGGTTGGCGTCGCGATAGATTTCGATGGCGTCGCGGCCTTCGGCGATCAACTGCGCGGCGGTGAAATCCCAGGCGGTGGCGTTGTCTTGCGTGCGGGCGATGGCGCGGCGCAGCGCCCCGACCATTTCCGCGCTCTTGGCGGCGACTGCGGCGAGCGCCTCGTCAGCGGCTTGCTTGGCGTCGTCGATGTCGCTGGAAAGGCGTTGCACCATCTCATGGGCGCGTTCGCGGGATTCCTCGACGCGGCGATGGCGCGGGCCGTAACCGGGATAGGGATCGTCCCAATGCGCTCCACGCGCGATCGAGAAGATGCCGATCAGAACCGCGATCACGAACAGCAGCAGCGACTCCAGTTGCTGGAACGGCTCGAACGGATGGGTGGCGATCGAAGTGAGGATGTTGTCGGGCACCGGCGCGTCGAGGGCGCTGTGCGAAAGCCCGTAGCGATAATGCGCTATGTAGAAGGCGAACAGCAGCAGCAGCAGCCCGCCAAGCACCATAGCCGGCATAGCCCAGGCGCGATGAACGTAACCGCGTCCCTCGGCGCCGCGATAATTGAGGTAGCGCCACGGACCGGCGCCCAGGAGCGACCCGGTCAGCACCACGAGCACCGAGATCATCAGCGCTGTTGTCCAGCCCTGCACCAGACCGCCGGGCGCGGCCTGACCGATGATCCAGCCGTTGGCCGCGACTTCGATAACGAACAGGATCGCGAGCCAGAAAACCTTGCGCCAGAACACGTTGTCATAGCTCGGCTCGGTGTCCGTCAGCTGATGCTGGATGCGGAAGGCGCGGTAATCGCGGTAATGACGCGCGAAATCGGTGTGAGCGTTGCGGAGCGGCAAACCGATTGCACTTTGCGCGCGCGCCTTCCTGGCGCGGAACTGCGTGAGGATGGTTTGCGGCTCGCCGGCCAGCGCCTCGAGATCCTGCGGCAGCGTGGTGAAGTCCTGTCCGGAGCCGACGCCGAGCACTTCGTTCGAGCGCTGGTTGAGGGCGCCCTCGACCCTGCTCACGACCAAGTTCTCGGCAGCCGAGAGCCGATCTTCGTCCGACGCAGGCATATTCCGGCGTCCGTCGGCTTGACCTCGGTCCCGTAATTTCAATTCAGCATCAAGCTGTTGGGCGTTGAGGTGTGGAATGGCGCCCTCCCCTCGCGGCGCTCAACGCGAACGCCTCCGAGTCGGTTCCTGCCTGCCAAGTGCTATTTTCTGCTCGCGGCGGTTTGTGGGCAAGCGCGAGGAGCGCGGCAATCAGAGCCTGGCCTTCGCCTCGACGAAGGCCTCCAGGGCGCGCGCCAGTTCCTCCCGCGTGTGCGCCGCCGACATCTGCGTGCGGATGCGCGCCTTGCCTTTCGGAACAACCGGATACGAGAACGCGATCACGTAGACGCCGCGCTTTAGGAGTTCCTCGGCGAGCTTCACAGCGGGTTTCGCATCATAGAGCATCACCGGAACGATCGGATGCTCGCCGGGCAAGAGGTCGAAGCCGGCCTTGGCGAGGCCGTCGCGAAAGAACTGCATGTTGTCGCGCAAGCGCGACCGCAGCTCGCCGCCGTTGGCCGCCAGTTCCACGGCTTTGCGAGCGCCAGCAACCACAGCCGGCGGCACCGTGTTGGAGAAGAGGTACGGCCGCGAACGCTGGCGCAGGATCTCGACGATTTCCTTCCGGCCGCTGGTGAAGCCGCCACTGGCGCCGCCCAGCGCCTTGCCGAGCGTGGAGGTGAGCACATCGATGCGCTCGACGCAGTTGCGGTGTTCAGCCGTGCCGCGGCCGCCTTTGCCGACGATGCCGGTGGAATGGCTGTCGTCGACGTGCACGAGCGCATTGTAGCGCTCGGCCAGGTCGCAAATCTTGTCGAGCTGAGCGATGACGCCGTCCATCGAGAAGACGCCGTCAGTGGAGATGAGCTTGAATCGCGCGCCGGCGGCGTCGGCTGCTTGCAGCTGCGCTTCCAGATCGTCCATGTCGTTGTTCTTGTAGCGATAGCGCTGGGCCTTGCAGAGGCGGATGCCGTCGATGATCGAGGCGTGGTTCAGTTCGTCGGAGATCACCGCGTCTTCCGCGCCCAGCAGCGTTTCGAACAGGCCGCCGTTGGCGTCGAAGCAGGACGGATAGAGGATGGTGTCTTCGAACTGCAGCCATTGCGACAGCTCGGCTTCGAGCTGCTTGTGAATGGTCTGCGTGCCGCAAATGAAGCGGACCGAGGCCATCCCATAACCCCACTCTTCCAAGCCCGCCTGCGCGGCGGCCTTCACTCGCGGCTCTTGCGCGAGACCCAGATAATTGTTGGCGCAGAGATTGATCAGCCGCTTGCCGCCGACGACGCCCACCTCCGCGCCCTGCGGCGTCGAGATGATGCGCTCTTCCTTGTAGAAGCCGGCTTCGCGAATGCCGGCGATCTCACGTTCCAGGTGCTCTTTGAACGCGCCGTACATGGATCCTCACAGGGCAATAGGGCAATAGGGCAGTAGGGCAGTCGGGCAGTAGGCAGAATGCGGTCAGTCCTGCTCCAGCTTTCTGACGAGGAGGCGCAATAACTTTCCAACGCTTTCGCTTTGTTCCAGTGGTCCAGCAATGCGGTCCTCGCGTTCAATCCCTATTCGCGCTGCGTTAGTCCCAGTTCAAAATCACTTTGCCGGACTTGCCTTCCAACATTGTCTCGAAGCCCTGCTCGAACTGCTGATAGGGGAAGCGATGGGTGATGATCGGTTTGAGATCGAGACCGGACTGGATGAGCGTCGTCATCTTATACCAGGTCTCGAAAATCTCGCGGCCATAAATGCCTTTGATAGTCAGCATGTTGAAGACCACCTTGTTCCAGTCGATCTTCATGTCGCCGGACGGGATGCCGAGCATCGAAATCTTGGCGCCGTGACTCATGTTGTCGATCATGTCGGAAAGCGCGTTCGGTGCGCCCGACATTTCGAGCCCGACGTCGAAGCCTTCGGTCATGCCAAGCTCTTTCTGCACATCGCCCAGCGTTTCGCGTGAGACGTTCACCGTGCGCGTCGCGCCGAGCTTCTTCGCCAGTTCGAGCCGATAGTCATTGATATCGGTGATCACCACGTGGCGAGCGCCGACATGGCGGGCGATCGCCGCCGCCATGGCGCCGATAGGGCCGGCGCCGGTTATCAGCACGTCCTCGCCGATCATGTCCCATTGCAGCGCCGTGTGGGTGGCGTTGCCGAACGGGTCGAAGATGGCGGCAATATCGAGATCGATGCCGTCGGCGTGGTGCCAGACATTGGCGTTGGGGATGACGATGTATTCCGCAAAAGCGCCAGATCGGTTGACGCCGACGCCGCTGGTGTAAGGGCAGAGATGCCGCCGGCCAGCCATGCAATTGCGGCAGCGGCCGCAGACGATGTGGCCCTCGCCCGAGACAATCATGCCCGGCTTGTAGTCGTTCACGTTGTCGCCGACCGCGACGATCTCGCCCACGAACTCGTGGCCCACCACCATCGGCACAGGAATGGTCTTCTGCGCCCACTCGTCCCACTTATAGATATGGATGTCGGTGCCGCAGATGGCGGTGCGCTTGACGCGAATCTTCACGTCGTTGGGTCCCGCCTCCGGCTCCGGCACGTCCTCGAGCCACAGGCCGCGCGCAGCTTGCTTCTTGACCAGGGCCTTCATCGTGGAGCCTCTCCTTGGGGCCAAGCTCATGGACCAATTGGCGCAGGGCGCCAATGGCTCGGCGGTTCGCTGTTAGAGTTGACTATATAAGATTGATTGCGCTGGCCCGTCGGCGCATTGAGCAGCCGGCATGCTCTCAGTCCTCGAACTTTTCCGCATCGGCATCGGACCTTCGAGTTCCCACACGCTGGGGCCGATCCGCATCGGCAAGCGCTTCCTGGAGGATCTGAAGCAGCAGGCGCTGCTGGAGCGGACGGCGCGGGTAGCGGTGGAGCTGCAAGGATCGCTGGCATTCACCGGCAAGGGCCACGCAACCCCGAAGGCGGTGACGCTGGGCCTGTTCGGCCTCGACCCCGAAACACTGGACCCCGACGAGGCCGACCGCATCGTCGCACGGGTGGCGGCGGAGCGGAAGGTCTCGCTGCTCGGCGCGCACGAAGTTGCGTTCGATCCCGAGAAGGACATCGTCTTCGCTTATGACGTGATCCCAGAGCTGCATCCCAACGGCATGAAGCTCTCGGCGTTCGACGCGGGCGGCGCAACGCTGTTCGAAGAAACGTACTATTCCACGGGCGGCGGCTTCATAGCGACGGCCAAACAATTGCGCATACCCGCGCCGAAGGATCAGATCGCGACGGGCCGGACGGTCCCATTCCCGTTTGCGAGCGCGGCCGAACTGCTGGGGCACTGCGCACACGAGAACAAGTCGATCGAAGACATCGTCCATGCAAACGAAGATGCGATGCGCACGCGCGCGGAAACCGACGCCCGGCTCGATCGCGTCGCCTCGGTAATGATGGCGTGCATCGAACGCGGTCTGACGCGCGAAGGCACGCTGCCGGGATCGCTGCAGGTGAAACGCCGCGCCCCTGCAATTTGGAATAGAATGAAGGCGCAGCCGCACGCCAACGATCCGGAACGGCTGTTCGATTGGCTCAATGTCTACGCGATGGCGGTGAACGAAGAGAACGCGGCCGGGGGAAAGGTGGTGACCGCGCCGACCAATGGCGCCGCCGGCATTCTTCCCGCGGTCCTCAAGCACTATTGCCTGAGCGGCGAAGACCCGGTCCGCGATGCGCGACGTTTCCTGCTGACCGCCGGCGGCATCGGACTTCTCTACAAGCAGCGGGCTTCGATCTCCGGGGCGGAGATGGGCTGCCAGGGCGAGGTTGGGGTCGCCTGTTCAATGGCGGGGGCGGGGCTGGCCGCCGTCTGGGGCGCCAGCCCGCAGCAGATCGCCAATGCCGCGGAGATCGGGATGGAGCACAATCTGGGCCTCACTTGCGACCCGGTCGGCGGGCTCGTGCAGATCCCCTGCATAGAGCGCAATGCGGTCGGCGCAGTAAAGGCGGTGAACGCCGCACGGCTGGCGCTGCATTCGACCGATCCCAGCAAGGTCTCCCTCGATCAGGTGATCGAAACCATGCGCCAGACCGGCCTGGACATGTCCTCCAAGTACAAAGAGACCAGCCAGGGGGGCTTGGCGGTGAATGTCGTGGAGTGCTGAACCTCCGCCACAAGATGTAGCGCTCCGGGCGATCCTCTCCGTCGCTTTAAATTTTGTCAGATTGCGCCAAGGCGTCTGACAGTTTGATCTCCGATGCCCTCCTGGTTCCCATTTTTCCGGGAGGAGGACAGCATGCGTTTAATCCTGAGTTTGGCTGCGGCAGGGGCGTTGGCGGCGCTCGCGGCCTGCGGCTCCACGACCACGGCGACGTCGAGCTCGAGCAGCGGCTCGGCAGCGACGACGTCCAGCACGTCGACCGACACGAGCATGGCGCCCGCGACAACGACATCGACCGGCACCACGAGTTCTACTGCGGCGCCGTCGTCATCCACTTCGACGACTTCGTCAACGGCCACGACATCCAGCACGAAGACTGGGCACTAAACCCCTCGCCTACGAGCGCCGCTCCGCCGTCGCGGGCGGACGGCGCTCTTTTTTTCCGCGACGCGAGTGAGTGATGCGAGGCCGCCCAGCTTCTGAAGCGCCCGTCTTCTTCGATCCCTCTGGGCGCCGCGCTCGGCGTTTGCGTTTCGGCGCATGGATGGTGGCGATCCTGGCGCTGATGTTGATGCTGGGGTTCGGCGTAAGCCTCGCCATCGCCCCGCAGATCGGTCCGGCCGCCCATCAAGCGCTCGCCCGCAGCGTGCATCCGGCCGCGGCGGTGCGACACCTGCGCGAGCGCCGCGTCACGTTTGACGCACCGCGACCGCGCTCGCAACTTCTGCCGGCAAGCACGCGTATCGTCGGCGCATATTTCCCGCCCTGGCAACAGGGCGCCATCGATTCGCTGAGGCTGCATGCGGACAGCCTCACGCACGTCTATCCGTCGTGGCTGCAGATTGGCCCTGACGGGCGCTCGCTGCGCAGCGTCGACTGGGATCCACTTACGACGCCAACCACCACGCCTCTCATGCGCATTGCGCGTGCGCACCGTCTGCGCATCGTGCCGACCGTCTCCAATGCGGAAAACTCGCGCTTCGACTCGCGCCGCATAGAACTGATGCTGAGTACGCCGGGCGCGGCGCAAGCCGTGACGCGCCAGCTCGTCCAGTTCGTGGACGGCAACGATCTTGCCGGGCTTCAGCTCGACATCGAATTCGTTGATCAGGCGATGTGGCCCCAATACCAGGACTGGGTCGAGGACCTTGCCCACGCGCTGCATGCGCGCGGCAAGGAGTTCTCGGTCGCGGTCCAGGCCAGCGACGACATCGCCACGATCCGCTCCCTGGCGCACGCCGCCGACTACATCGTCGCCATGGCCTACGACGAGCACGACACGCCGAATGCGCCGGGGCCGGTTGCATCGGCGGGATTCGTGCAAGGCGTGCTGCGCAAATTCAGCCTCGCGGCGCCCGCCAGCAAGATCGTGCTCGGCGTCGGCGACTACGGCTACGATTGGGCGCGCGACGGCTCCGAGCCGCAAACGGTGACGAATGCCGAAGCGATCGCCGAGGCGGCTGGTTATCGCGATCAGGAGTCCGCGCGGGACGTCATCGACTTCGACAGCGTAGCGCTCAATCCGACCTTCACTTACACCGACGAACATAACGTCGGTCACGAGGTCTGGTTTCTGGATGGCGTCACCGTAGCCAACGCCATGCGCCTGGCCAGTCGCTTCAATACGCGCGGCGCGGCGCTATGGGCGCTGGGGATGGAAGACGATTCTGCCTGGCGCGTCTTCGGCCGGAACGTTGCGCCCCATCCCGACCTCCATGCGCTGACGCCGCCGGCGGCGCCGGCGTTCATCGGCGACGGCGAGTTGTTGACGGTGCGCCGGCCGCCGTCGCCCGGCGCGCGCACCTACGATCTCAACCCCCGCACCGGCCTGATCGAGGAAGAAAGCTATCGCACCTATCCAACGAGCTGGCTGGTGGCGCGCCAGGGCGACACGCAAGGGCTGGTGGCGCTCACCTTCGACGACGGCCCCGATCCGCGCTGGACGTCCGCAATCCTCGATGTGCTTCGCCGTCATCATGTCAAGGCGACCTTCTTCATGATTGGGCAAAGCGCGGTCGCCTATCCCGATCTCGTACGCGAAGTCATGCGCGACGGCGACGAGATCGGCAATCACTCCTTCACGCACCCCAACATGGCGCATGTCGGTCGCGAGCGCGTCCGGCTCGAACTGACAGCAGCACAGCGCGCGATCGAATCCATCGTGGGCCGCTCGACGCGTCTCTTCCGCCCCCCCTTCAACGCCGACGCCGACCCGAGTTCTTACGGCGAATTGATGCCGGTCTGGGTAGCGAACCAGGAAGGCTATCTGGTGGCGGGCGAAAGCATCGATCCGCAGGATTGGGAACTCGACGTCCACAGCGCCGACGGCAGCCACCATCGCCTGGACGCCACGGACATCGTCGACTCCGTCGTCCGCCAGATCGATCACGGTCATGCCATCCTGTTGCACGATGGCGGCGGCGACCGCTCGGCCACGGTTGCCGCGGTCGATACCCTGATCACAACGCTGCAGGCGCGCGGCTATCGCTTCGTCACCATGGGCGAACTCGCCGGTCTGGAAGAAACCGTGACCATGCCGCGCCTCAACGCCGCCGACACGCGCCTGGCGCAGGTCGACAACGCGTTCTTCAGCACGTGGCGCGGCGTCTCCGCCGTGCTGTTCTGGGGCTTCTCGATCGCCATCGTGCTCGGCCTCGCGCGCATCGCGCTCATGCTGGGCCTTGCATCGTTGCGCTCGCAGTCGCCGCCGCCCTCCACGCGCGGCTTGCGCACGATCGATGTGTTGATCGCGGCGTACAACGAAGAGACAGTGATCGAAGCTACGGTGCACAGCGTGCTGGCGAGTCGCGACGTCGAGGCGCGCGTCATCCTGGTCGATGACGGGTCAACCGACCGAACCGCCGAGGTGGCGCAAAGGGCGTTCGGCGACGACGCCCGCGTACTGCTCTTGTCAAAGCCGAATGGCGGCAAAGCATCGGCGCTTAATCTCGCCCTGGCGCACGCGACCTCCGACATAGTGGTCGGCATCGACGCCGACACGCAGATCGCGCCGGATGCATTGGCCGCGCTCGGCCGGCGTCTCGACGATCCGACCGTGGCGGCGGCGGCAGGAAACGTGCGCGTCGGCAACCGCGTCAACGTGCTGACGCGCTGGCAGGCGCTCGAATACATCACCTCGCAAAACATCGATCGGCGCGCGCTTGCGCGCGTCAACGCGATCACCGTCGTGCCGGGCGCGATCGGCGCCTGGCGCACCGAAGCAATTCGGAACGCCGGCGGCTACAGCGCCGACACGATGGCGGAAGACATGGATCTGACGTGGCGCCTGCGGCGCCAAGGCTGGCGCATCACCAACGAGGCGGAGGCCGTCGCCTTCACCGAAGCGCCCGCCACACTGAAGGCGCTCATGCGCCAGCGCTTCCGCTGGACCTTCGGCACGCTGCAATGCTTGTGGAAGCATCGCGACGCGGTGTTCCGGTACGGCTGGTTCGGCGGGCTAGCACTGCCTTCGCTGTGGCTGTTCCAAATCGTGCTGCAGGTCCTGGCGCCGCTGGTCGATCTGCAGCTTCTCGTCGCGCTCATCGGCCGGACGCTGGGCTGGCTGGAATCGCTGCAGCATGTCGATATCGCCCCGCCCTATGATCCGGCGATCTGGCTGATCGTGGCGATCTATGTCGCGTTCGTGGCCCTCGAACTGGCCGCTGCTTGGGTGGCGGTGGCGCTCGACGGGGAAGACAAGCGACTGCTCTGGCTGCAGCCGCTTCAGCGGCTCGTCTATCGCCAGATCATGTACGTCGCCGTCTGGCGCGCCGTGTCGAAGGCTCTAGCCGGCGCAACGCAAGCCTGGGGCAAGCTGCGCCGTACCGGCGGCGTCGTCGTCGATGTGCCGGCGCCGAACAATCGAGACACGCACGGGGTGCGCGCGCCATGACGGCCCGTTCACCGCTCCGCGCCCGCCTGGTCGAAGAGCGCGACGTTCAACCTGCGCCGCGCATCGCGGTGCTCGCGCCCTGCTACAACGAAGCGGTTACGATCGCGAAGGTCGTGGCCGACTTTCGCGCGGCGCTGCCGACCGCCGACATCTACGTCTATGACAACGCCTCGACCGACGACACCTCCGTGCGCGCCCAGGAAGCAGGCGCGCTGGTCCGAAGCGAGCTGCGCAAAGGCAAAGGCAATGTCGTGCGCAGAATGTTCGCCGACGTTTCGGCCGACATCTATGTCCTGGTCGACGGCGACGACACCTACGACGCCGGCGCCGCGCCGCAGCTGATCGCGCGTTTGCTCGAAAGGCGGCTCGACATGGTGATCGGCCTGCGCCGGCAGACCAGCCAGCTGGCATACCGGCGAGGTCACGTGTTCGGGAATTGGCTGCTGACCTCGCTGGTGAACTGGGCGTTCCACGCGCGCATCGCCGACATGCTCTCCGGCTATCGGGTGATGACGCGGCGCTTCGTGAAGAGTTTCCCGGCGCTGTCGACCGGCTTCGAGATCGAAACCGATCTCACGGTGCACGCGCTGGAAATGGGGGTCGCCATCGAAGAGATGCCGATCCTCTATCGCGAACGCCCCGAAGGATCGGTCAGCAAGCTGAACTCGATCCGCGACGGCGTCCGCATCGTGCACTTCGTGGCGCGGCTGGTGCGTGAACAGCGGCCGATCGAGTTTTTCACCGCCGGCGCGGCTACACTGCTTGGGGCGGCGGCGATCCTGGGCGTACCGGTGATCGTCGAGTTCCTGCATACGGGACTAGTGCCGCGGCAACCGACATGGCTGCTCGCGGTCAGCCTCGGTCTTCTGTCGTTTCTGAGCCTCGCTTGCGGTCTTATCCTTGACGGCGTCTCCGTTGCGCGCCGCGAAGCGCGGCGCATGGCCTATCTTGCATTTCCCGAACCCTGGCGCTGAATGAGCGCGCAGGGGAAGGCGGTGGCGAACTCCGAGACGAACAATTGGAGCATCAGCGCCTGGCCGAACTGGGCCGATGCGGTGGTGCCGGCGCTCGGCTTCCTCCTCAGCGCAATCGCCTTCTATCCAGGCATTTTCACGCCCGACAGCCTCGACCAGTTCGCGCAAGCGCAAAGCGGCGCGTTCACGGATTGGCATCCGCCGATCATGGCGGCGCTATGGTTCGTGCTGAACCGCCTGCATGAAGGCCCGGAACTGATCTTCTTCGCCCACCTCGCGCTATTCTGGGTTGGGCTCTGGGCGGCCGGCGACGCCCTCACGCTCGCCGGCGCCCGCTGGGGCGCGTTGCTGCCGCTTGTTGGATTTGCGCCGTTCGTTTTCAACTATCTCGGTCTGTTGTGGAAGGACGTGGCGCTGGCTTCGGCGTGGCTGTTTGCGGCCGGCATTGCGTTCCGAGGCTTCGCACGTCGCGGAAAGCTCCGCGCCCTCGAGCAGGTCGCCATGTGGACAGCGTTCCTCTACGGCGCGCTCGTGCGCGGCAATTCCATTTTCGCCGCGGCGCCCCTGGCCCTCTACCTCCTCGACACGGACATCTTCTCGCGCCGTATCTGGCCCCAGATCGCAGCTCTCGTTCTGGCGCCGGCGCTGCTGCTCACCGGCTCATCCATGCTCAATCGCCAAGTCCTGCAGGCCGAAGCGCAGAACCCGGAAGATTCGCTTTTCCTGTTCGATCTTGCCGGCATCTCGCATCAGACGCGGACCAACCTCGTACCAGGGCCATGGACGGCGGAGCAGGCGCGCCGCATTCCCAATTGCTACGGCGCCGACAAATGGGATCATGTCGGGATGGGCGGGTGCCGCTTCGTCACGCAAACGCTCGACGATCGCGATCTATGGGGCGGGCCCGCCATCACGCACGCCTGGATCGGCGCAATCGAACGATATCCGCTGCAATACGCGGCGCATCGGCTGGCGTTCAGCAATCAGATGATGCGCTGGCTGGGACCGATCCCTGTGCACGACTCCTTCATGGAAAGCGAGATCACCGATCCGCGCTATGAGCATCATCCAGGTCCAATCTTCCGCGCCTACGAAGCCGCCTCCGAGGCGCTCGATCAAACGCCGCTGTTCCGGCCGTATTTCTGGCTGCTGCTGTCGGCTGCGTCGGTGGCGCTGTCCTGGTTCGCCACCGACTCGCCACAGCGGCGATTCGCCTCCGCTATCGGCGCTTCGGCCTTCATCTATCTCGCCACCTATGTGGTGTTCGGCGTCGCCTCGGATTTCCGCTACGCTTACTGGTCGGTGATCGGCGTCTGCGTTGCGCTGGGCGCGCTCGGCGCTTGCGCCTGGCGCGTTCCGCGCCATGCGGCCTACGCCGCCATCGCCTGCGCCGCGGCGATCGGCGCGGCAATCGCCACAAGCGTCGCACTCTGAAAGCCGGCGCAAATCCGGGCCAACCGCTTGCCTTTGGCCGCCGCCAGCCGCAACACGGAGGCTCGGGCGATGCTTGAAGCGGGGCTGAACGTGACGGAGGCGCAAACCAGGCGCAAGCGCGATCAGAGCAAACCGCGCTGGTATTGGCTGTTCGTGCTGATCTTCCTCGCACTGGTGACCGCGGTTTTCTATGCCCGGCCGCCCGTGCTGCAATCGCTGCGCATGTTGGCGTTCGACGCTTATCAGCATATCTCACCCGCGCGCGCGCCGGCTGACGCCCCCGTCCGCATCGTCGACATCGACGAGGCTTCGCTCGCGCACCTGGGTCAGTGGCCGTGGCCGCGGACCACGATCGCGGATCTCACCGAGAGGCTTGGGAACGCTGGCGCTGCGGCGATCGCGTTCGACATTCTCTTCGCCGAGCCTGATCGCACGTCGCCCGAACAAATGCTGAGCGGCCTCCCGCAGCCGAGGCAAACGGCGCTGCGGCGGGTGATCTCCGATTGGGCGCCGCATGACCGCGTGTTCGCCGACACCATCGGACGCTATCGCACGGTGCTCGCGGCAAGCTTTCAGAACGAGCCGGGGCCGGAAGCGTTTCCGCTAAAGGCCGGGCTGGTGTTCGCGGGCGACAATCCAGGGCCGCTGCTGCCTTCCTTCGCCGGCGTCTCCGTCAACCTGCCGGTGCTTTCCGACGCGGCGCAAGGCGTGGGCTTCATCAACTGGATCCCGGACAGCGACCAGATCGTGCGCCGCGTGCCGCTGTTTGCGCGCCAGGGCGACACCATCGCGCCGTCGCTGGCGATGGAGGCGCTGCGCGTCGCCACCGGCGCGTCGACCTACATGATCCGCTCATCCAACGCGCACGGAGCGACTGCATTCGGCAGCAGGACGGGGATCAACGCCGTGCGCATCGGCCCGGTTACGATCCCCACCGACGCACAGGGAGAATTGTGGCTGCACTTTCGCCCAAGCACGCTCGCCGAACACATTCCGGCCTGGCGCGTGCTGAGCGGGCAAGTCCCCGCCTCGGAGTTCAACGGCCGCATCGTGCTGGTGGGATCGAGCGCGCCGGGGCTCATGGACCTGCGGGCGACGCCGCTCGACCCATCCATCCCCGGGGTCGACGTTCACCAGCAACTGCTCGAGCAGATCGTCAGCGGCCGCTACCTGACGCGGCCGGACTACGCGCCGGGGCTCGAATGGCTCGTCGCCGTCCTCGCCATCTTGCTGCTCGCCTTCGCGGCGACGCGCGTGCCGGCGAGCGTCGACGCGGCGATCGGGCTTGTCGTCATCGCAGCGATCTGCACGGCGGGCGTGTTCCTGTTCGTCAAGGCCGGCTATCTGTTCGATCCGGTTTTCCCGTCACTCTGCGCCTTCGCATTCAGCGCCAGTTCGGCGACCTATCTCTATCGGCGCACCGAGCACCAGCGCGCGGAAATCCGGCGCGCATTCAGCCAATACGTATCCCCCGCCGTGGTGCGCGAGCTGGCCTCGCACCCCGAGCGCCTGAAGCTCGGCGGCGAAGTGCGCGATCTCACCGTGCTCATGTGCGACATCCGCAACTTCACCAGCATTTCCGAGAAGCTGAACGCCGAGGAGCTCACTGCCTTCATCAACAGCTTCCTGACCCCGCTCACTGACATCATCATCGAACACGGCGGCACCATCGACAAGTATATGGGCGACGCCATCATGGCGTTCTGGAACGCGCCGATCGACGACGCGCAGCACGCCCGCAACGGCTGCATGGCGGCGCTGACGATGATCGAGCGCCTTCGCTCCATGAACGACGGCTGGCGCGCCGAGGCCGCGGCTGCGGGTCGCCCGTTCGACGATGTGGCGATCGGCCTGGGACTCAATTCCGGCGAATGCTGCGTCGGCAATCTGGGGTCCGACCGCCGCTTCGACTATTCGGCGATCGGCGACACGGTGAACGTGAGCGCCCGGCTCGAAAGCCTGACCAAGACGCTGAAAGTGACCATGCTCGTCGGCGAGGAAACGGCGGCGCTCGCGCCGGACCTGTCCTTCATCGAGATCGATCTCGTACGCCTCAAGGGACGAACCGCGCCCTCTCGCGTTTACACGCTGCTGCCGGACTTGGCGGCGAGCGAAGCCTGGGCGCCGCTCACGCAACAGCACGCCGCGTTCCTCGCCGCTTATCGCGGCGCGCGTTGGGACGAGGCCGACGCGCAGCTCGCCGCGGTCACGCCCCCGCCCGAACTCGCAGCACTCTACGGCGTCTATGCCCGCCGCATTGCGCGCCTGAAGGCCGCCAATCCCGCACACTGGGACGGCGTCTACGAACTTGACGAAAAGTAGCGCCTAGAAGCGTGCGATCAGCGAAAGCGACACTTGATCGGCGTCGTAAGTCGCGAATGAGTCGTCGGAATTGTTGTTGCGGTGCTGGTAACGCGCCTTGATATCGCACGTGCACGGCAGGACGTTCTGGAAGGTCACGCTAGCGGCAGGCGCGAAATAGGTGTCGCTGCGGTGGGCGTCGCGGAATTGCCGTTCCCGTCCGAGCGCCTCGGCGCTGAGCAGCACGTGATCGGTCAGCTGATAATTGTAGGCGACGTTGAGGCCGTATTCGAAGAACCGCCCGGGCGACACCTCGCTGAAGGTGAAGAAGTCGAACACGCTGCCTTTGATGTTGCTGTAGCGGAGCTGCGGCGTCACGACGATGGAGTCCCGCGCGAAGAAGGCGTGC
>JAFEDV010000479.1 GCA_018241475.1 Pseudomonadota bacterium
CAGAGCCTGCGGCTTGCGCACGAACGCACACGCAAGCGCCTTTGAGGCGCCTTTTGCGAGCAAATGCGCGCGCGCATATGCGATGGTGCGGCCGCTATCGAACACATCGTCCACGATCAGCGCCGGCCGGCCCGCGATCGGTCGCGAAATGTCGGCGCGCACCACTACCTTGCCTGAGCTTTCGTGCGCGTCGCGATAGCTCTCGAGCCAAAGGGAGTCGTAGATTGGGTGCCGACCGCGCGTTTCGATGGCGCGCATCAAATCCGCGGCGAAGGGAATGGCGCCCTGCAGCAGCGCGACGACGGTCCAGCTGTCGTCGACCTGTGCGGCAAAGCCTTCGGCCAGCGCGTTGACGCGTGCAGCAATCTCCGAAGCGTCGAGGAGAACGCGCAGCGGCGCGTCAGCCATTCGTGAAGCGCGGCTGCAGGCCTTCGATGGGCTGCGCTTCCGCCGATGGCGTGGCCGTCGCCGGATCGACGTGCTCGGCGGCAGGCGTGGTCAGCACAAGCGGCTCGCGGTCATCGCGCGCGCCGGGGGTCACGTGCGCGGGCCCGCCGGCCATTGTCGCCTCGCCCATGCTCGCAAACGTCGCTTCAAGATCGACAGCATCCGCCGGTGGATTATCGACGCGAATTTGGAATGGCGCCGCCGCGCCCGGCGGCACCGGATGATTGGCGATGTTGTTCACGAGCTGGAAGATCTCGTGTGATTGCGCATCGCGCAGCGACAGGCGCACCGGAGGGATGGTCTTGCTGTCGCGGCCGATGTTGCGCACTTCGCCGCTGACCGTCAGCACCGGCGTTTCGCCATCGAAGGAACGCTGAACCGCGAGATTATAGAATTCGAGCCCATAGACATTCACGTCGAGGCCCAGCGCCGCAAACGCACTCGCCGAACGCGGCCACAGTTCGGCGACGTCCTGGCGGAAGACCACCATGCCCGTCGCCGACGCCGCCAGCGCAGCGCCGGTGGCCCCCCACACCGCAACCGCAGCGCGCGTACGTTCGCGGCGCATGCGCTCTGCCTGCTGCGCTCGGAATTTCGCGGCGGCAGAGGGCGCTGGCCCGGGCTGTTGGGCAGCCTTGCGCAATCTTTCGACACGCTCGCGTGTCAGTGGTTCCGGTGCGGCGGACGCAAGGGAAACCGTGGCCTCGGCGCGGGGCTCGGGATCACGGAGTTCGAGATGCGGCTCGGCAAACCAGGAAAACCCACAAGCCGCACAGCGCACGGTCCTACCGGCCGGCCCAATGGCGGCATCATCAGCGTAATAGCGTGTCGAGCAAGACGTGCAGGTTAGGATCATGGTAATGAAACGTTCAACAGCCCCGATAACTGTCCCTCGTGCATTGATTCTATTCAGCTTGTCCAGCCATGGCCCGACCCATTGATCCTGACCAACAGCTGTTCGAGCGCGGCGTCTTCGTTCGACTGACCGGCGTCGATGCAGGCTATGGGCCAGCGACCGTTCTGGTCGGGCTCGATTTCGAAGTTCGCTCGGGCGAAGTGGCGATCATCACCGGCCCCGCCGCTGCCGGAAAGACTACGCTGACACATTTGCTCAGGCTAGCGCTGATCCCGCGCGCGGGGCGCGCTGTCATTCTGGGCGTCGATGCCGCCCGCTCGCGCCCGGCGGCGCGTGCGCGGGTGAAGCGCCGTATCGGCTATGTTGGTGAAAACCCGGTGTTTGTTGAACACTGGAGCGCGTTCGACAATATCGCCATGCCGCTCAAGATGACCGGCATGAAGGCTGCCGATTACGAGCCCGACGTGCGCGAACTTGTGGATTTCGTCGGTCTGGGAGGCGCCTCCGACTTGGCCGTCGAAAAACTTTCGGGCGCGGAACGACGGCGCGCTGCACTGGCGCGCGCGCTGGCGGGCAAACCCAACCTGATCCTTGCGGACGATCCGACCGCCGGCATGTCGCCCGGCGACGGGCGCCGCATCGTGCGCCTGCTCGGCGAGATGCGCCGCGTCGGCGCCGCCGTGGTGATCGCCACCCAGGACGAAACACTGGCGGACTGCGCGCCTATGAATCGTTGGCGCATCGAGCGCGGACGGCTTACCCCTGTCGACGAAGGCGCGCCGGCGGAGGCCTACGAATGAGAAACGCCCTGACGGGCGTCGAACGCGCCCTGTTCTGGACGCTTGCCTTCGCGGCATTCGCCGCCGCTGCCGCGGGTCTCGCGGCGCGCGCCGTCGATCACGCGACTTCGGGATACGAGCGGGCGCGGAGCGGCTATGCCATTGTCCGGGTCTTGGCGCCCGACGGGGAGGCTGGGCTCGAGGCCGCGCGCGCGGCGCTTCAGCACGCTCCGCATGTGACCAGCGCCGAGCCCATGACGACGGGACGCGCCGCAGAGCTTCTGGCGCAATGGGGAGGCTCGCGCGTCAGCGCAGCCGACATGCCCCAGCTTCGGCTGATCGAAATTGACCTCGCGCCCAGCCCGCCGCGCACCGACGTCTCGGGCGACATCGTCGCTGCGCTCGCGCAAGGCGGGGTCACCGCGCAGGTCATTGAGGCGCCGGATCAAGGCGGCGGCGGTTGGGCGGGACGAATGCGGATGATGGCGTTCTGGGGCTCGATCGCCTTCGCGCTGGTGATGGCAGTGATCATTTCGCTCGGCGCGCGGAGCCTAGCGGCGCGGAGGCGCGAACTCGTCACCGTAATGACCGATCTCGGCGCCACGCGCGGACAGGCCGCCGGACGCATCGCTGACGAAGCGGCGATCCTGGGGCTCTATGCGGGCGCGGTCGGCGGCGCCTTAGCCGGGCTCATAGCCATTTCGCTTTTGTTCGTAGCCACCCCGGGCATGAATGTTGAAACTCTGCGGCAGATGATTCTGCCCGTCGACTTCGCACCCATCCTTGCGGCGCCGTTCATCGCAGCGCTCGCCGCCGGCGCCGGCGCGCGCGCGGCCGCCGGCTATTTTCATGGGCAAGCCGCGAGGCTTGGCTGATGGGGAGGCTCGTCTTGTTGGCGGCCGCCATCGGCGTGATCGCCTTCATCTGGGGCTTCTGGAATTTCGCCACTACCGTGCGCCAGCCCGCCGAAGATCCCCCACGCGCCGACGCCATCGTCGCGCTCACGGGCGGCTCGATGGAGCGGCTCTCCACAGGCGTGCGCCTGCTCAAGCTGCGCAAGGGCGAACGGCTGTTCATCTCGGGCGTCAACCGCCTGGTCACTGACGACGAACTCTTTCGCGCCCTCAATGTCGATCGCCCCACGGCGCAGTGTTGTGTCGATCTTGGCCGATCCGCGGAAGACACGCTCGGCAACGCGTCGGAGACCGCGGCCTGGGCGCGCGAACATCATTATCGCCGTCTCATCCTCGTCACCGACGACTATCACATGCCGCGCGCCGACGCCGAACTCTCGCTCGCAATGCCGGAGGCGCAAATCTATCGCTATCCCGTTCGCACGCGCTGGACCGATCCGAGGCTGTGGCGCAGCGACATCATGGCCGCCTCTCGCATCGGCGCCGAGTACATGAAATTCCTTGTCATCCGTGGTCGCGAAGCGTTGATCGGCATGACCAGCAGCAGTCGCGAGAAGCAATGAGATTCGTCCGTTCGATCGTGTTCGCCATTTGGCTCTACGGCTCGATGGCGGTCATCGGGCTTGCCATGCTGCCATGGGTGGCGGCGGACGAACGCAACGTCTGGGTCGCGTTGCGCGCATGGACGCGCGCAATCCTGTGGGGCCTGCGCTGGATCGTCGGCGCGCATGTGAAATTCGAAGGCTTGGAGAACGTCCCGCAGGGCGGCGCGCTGATCGCAGCTAAGCATCAATCGATGCTGGATACCGTGGCGCCCTCTCTGTTCTTGAAGCAGCCGGTATTCGTCTACAAGCGCGAACTCGCGAAGACGCCGATCCTCGGCCTCTATCTCGGCCGCAATCAAATCGCCGTCGATCGCGGCGGCTACGCCACGGCGCTGAAGAGCATGGTGCGCGGTGCGCGTGAAGCGGTGAGCAACGGCCGGCAAGTGCTCATCTTTCCGGAAGGCACGCGCCAGGAAATCGACGCGCCCCCCGACTACAAGCCGGGCATCGCCGCAATGTACCGCGATCTCAACATTCCGGTGACGCCGATTGCGGTCAACACAGGGCTGATCTGGAAGCCGAAAGGCATTTTGCGCTCGCCGGGAACCGTGACCTTCAAGATTCTGCCGCCGATCCCGCCGGGCCTCTCGCGCGAGGACTTCATGCGCGAACTCGAAACCCGGATCGAATCCGAGAGCCAAGCCTTGCTGCCGGCGGACCGGCGGCGCCCGGTGAAGACATGAAAGCCGGTCGGGTTGGGTGGCTGATCGTCCCATGGGCGCTGTTTGTCGCCCTGGCGCTCGGCTGGATCGGCTATTGGAATTACGTCGCCGCACAAACAGAGCAGCGCCTTGCCGCCTGGCGGCTTGGCCAGAACGCCGCCGGCGCGCAGGTGTCGCACGGCGCGCTCATCCGCCACGGCTTCCCCGTCCTGCTGCGCCTGGAAATTCCGGACATCTCGTACGCGCCCGCGCGCGGCGGCTGGCGGCTGCAGACGGCGCGCGCGGACCTCAACATCGACCTGCTCAATCCGCAGCACGTCATCCTGAAGGCCGCCGCGCCGGTCGCCGTTTCCCGCAGCGATGGGGCGGTGACAAACATGACGGCGCAATCACTCGTCGCCAGCTTGCGCATGCAAGGCAATGCGCTGGCCGTGGCGGGTGTCGAAGCGGACAATCTGGCGCTCGACGATCCCGCCCAACCCGGGATGCTGACGATTGCCAAGTTCGTCGCCAACACCCGCCCCGATCCGCGCCGCATGGGCGATTATCAACTCGCCATCATTGCGGACAATATCGCCTTGCCGCGTCCCGTGCGCAGCCTCGAGGCGTTCGGCTTGAACGCGCCGCTCTTGCGCGCCGCGATCGTCGTTGAGCATGGTGCAGCGCTTCTGCAGGGTTCACCCGGCGATCCGCTCGGGCCGTGGCGTGAGGCTGGCGGCAGGTTGCGTTTCGAAGCGTTGGATTTGCAGTGGGGGCCGGTGCAAACGAGCGCCACGGGAGAAGGCGAACTCGACGCGCAGAGGCGCCTCGAAGGCCGTCTCGTCATTCCGATCGAGCGCCCCGCGCCAATCCTCAACGCCATCGCCAATGGCCCGAATGTCAGCCACGATGCGCGCTCGGCGCTGCGATTGCTGGCGACGGGCTATCTGGTAAGCGGCCAGCCGATCACGTTGGATGTCGCCGCTCACGACGGCGTGCTTACAATTCAGAACATTCCCGTGCGGCCGCTGGCGCCTGTGTATTAGCCTTCGGGCCCTAACTATCGCGTCCGAAGTTTGGCGCGTCGGTATCTTGCCCCGCTTCGATAACCTCGCGGCGCATCCGCCGCGCGCGATCGAAGAGAGCATAAAGCGCTTCGCCCTCGCCCCAGCGAATGGCGCGTTGGAGCGCCGCGAGGTCCTCGGAGAACCGGCCCAGCACTTCCAGAACAGCGTCGCGGTTGTTCAAGAACACGTCCCGCCACATCGTGGGATCCGACGCAGCGATACGCGTGAAATCGCGAAACCCGGAGGCGGAGTACTTCACCACCTCGCTCTCGGTAACGCTCTCCAGGTCCTCCGCCATCGCCACGATATTGAAGGCGATCAGGTGCGGCAGGTGGCTGGTCACGGCGAGCACGACGTCGTGGCGCTCAGCGTCCATGCGCTCGACGTTTGCGCCCAGCGCGCGCCAGAACTGCGCGAGCCTGTCGGCAGCGGCGGCGTAGGCGTCACCCTGATCGGAAAGCGGAGTCAAAATGTGCCAGCGGTTTTGAAACAGCGTGGCGAAACCCGCCTCGGGCCCGGAGCGCTCGGTTCCGGCGATGGGGTGACCTGGGATGAAGAACGCGTCTAGGGGCAGGCTGGGCCGCACCGCATCGATCACCGCGCGCTTCACGGAGCCAACGTCGGTGACGATCGCGCCGGCTTTCAGCCCCGGCGCGGCGGCGGCCATCGCTGCGGCCATCGCCCCAACCGGAACCGCGAGCACAACGAGATCGGCCTCCCGCGCTGCGTCGGCGGCGGCATCGCGCACGCCGCCAAGGTCCATTTCGCGCACTCGCCGGCGCACATCGGGATCCGCGTCAAAGATGCTCACGCTCCCCGCAGCCCCGCTTTCGCGCGCGGCGAGCGCGATCGATGCGCCGATCAGGCCGGCGCCGATGATCGCAATGCGCTCGAAAACAGCAGCCATCAGACGCGCGCGTATGAGCCGAGAACGCGAACGCTGTCGAGCCCCGAACGCGTCATCGCCGCGACACGCGCATCGTCGGCGGCCACATAGCCCTCGACACGCACCAGCACGCGCGGCTCGGCGCGGGCGAATTCCTTGCCGCTGAAGCCGACATCGCCGAGCGCGCGCTGGACGCGATGGTGTGGGTCGAATGCCAACAAGACCGAAACGTCGCCGCCGGCTTCCTCCGCATCGGCGGCGGCGAAGACAGCGGCCTCCGGCGTCTCTCCTGCGGGCCCGAGCACTGGCAGGCCAGCGATGATGTGCAGCTTCTGAAACCTCTGCTCGGACAATGCCGGCCACCAAGCGCCCACACCGGGCGCCGCCGGCCATGTCGTTACTGCTACGATACGGTCCGGGTGCTCCGTAACCCTCTGCAGCGCCGCCTGCGGCTCGATCAGGTCCTTGATTCGCACTCGCGCGCCGAAATGACGTCGCGCGATATCGAAGAGGCGCGCCGGATCGCTGCGTCCGCCGCCGATGACAACATCGATCACGCGCTGGCGCCGCAAACCCGCCGCCATCAGCGAGCGCCAAAGCTCCACCACCAATTCGCCTTCGACCGGTGCTGGCGCGGCGGCGATGAGGCGGCGCAGAAGGTTAATTTCGCGGCCGGGCCGAATGGGCAGTCCGCTTTGCTGCGCCTTCATTTGCGCAAGCTTGTCGGCGAGCTTCAGCCGTTCGGCGACAAGCGATAGCATCGCATCGTCGAGACCGTCGATCTCGCGGCGAATGCCTTCCAACGCGTCGTGACCGGGCTGGCTCACGTCATTCATGACGGCGGACCTTACGGACTTTTGGGGTGCGCGCCAACGTCCGCACGTAGCGCGAGTCGTTCACATGGCGGCGCTCTCGCGGGGGATGCAGCGGCGGCGACGCACGCTACCATGAGCGCCATGATTCACGGCTCTTCGGCGAAAATTCAGGCGGCGGGCGGGTTGCGGACGCTGGCGTTCGACGCCGGCACGCCGCTACATCTCTCGAACGGCGAGACACTGTCGCCGCTAACCATGGCGTTCGAAAGTTACGGCGCGCTCAACGCCGAGCGTAGCAACGCCGTGCTGGTCTGCCACGGGTTGACGGGCGATCAGTTCGTCGCCGGGCCTAATCCCGTCACTGGCCGCCCGGCTTGGTGGCCGCGCATCGTCGGCCCGGGCCGTCCGATCGACACCAATCGCTTCTACGTCCTGTGCGCCAATGCGCTGGGCGGCTCTATGGGCTCGACCGGCCCCGCCTCGCAGGCCCCTGATGGCAAGCCCTACGGCCTGCGCTTTGCGCCGGTCAACGTGGCGGACATCGTGCGCGCGCAATCCATGCTGATCGAAGCACTCGACATCGAGAGCCTGTTCATGGTGATCGGCGCCGGTTTTGGCGGCATGCAGGCGCTGCAGTGGGCGAGCGCCTACCCCAAGCGCGTGTTCGCCTGCGCGACGGTCGCCTCGGGCGCACGGCAGACGGCGCCGGCCCTGGCGCTCTCCGAACTCAGCCGCCAGGCGATCATGGCCGATCCCGACTGGCGCGGCGGCAGCTATCTCGCGCACGGCGTGCGGCCGACGAAGGGCCTGTCGGTGGCGCGCACGGCTGCGCAGATCGGCAGCCTTGCCGAACCGGCTTTGCGCAGCGCATTCGCCGCGGCGGCAGCAAAGGAGCGCTTTGCCCTGGCCTCACAGCTCGACGAAGCCTCCAAGACCAGCGCCTTCGTCGATCGCTTCGACGCCAATTCGTTTCTCTACCTCTCACGAGCTGCCGATGGGTTCGACCTCGCCGCGGATTTCGGCGGCAATCTCGCCAATGCGTTCGCGCGCGCGGCGACACGCCATTGCGTCTTTGCATTCTCAAGCGATTGGCGCTGCCCGCCCGAGGAAGGACGCCGCCTGGCGCGCGCTCTGCTGGCGGCAGGCGCCGACGCTGCTTTCATCGAGATCAACAGCGACAAAGGCCACGACGCGCATCTCGAAGAGGAAACGCAGTTCGAAGCCTCGCTGACCGGTTTTGTCGACGCCTCGGCCGCGATACGCGGCCTTTCACTGCAAGCGGGAGCGAACTGATGGCGCACCTCGAACTCGTTCGCGTGGCGCCCGAGGAGCCGACGCGGCCGCGCCCGGACCATCAAATCGTTGCGCGTCTGATCGAAAGGGGTTCGACCGTTCTCGACGTCGGCTGCGGCGACGGCGCCCTGCTGCGCCTGCTGGCGCGCGATTGCGAAGCGCGCGCACGCGGGCTGGAGCGCGATAAGACCCGCGCGCGCGCCTGCGTAGGCCGCGGACTCGCGGTCGTGCAGGGCGATGCGGAATGCGATCTCGCGGCGTTTCCGTCCGGCTCGTTCAACTATGTGGTGCTCTCGCGCAGCTTCCAGGCGTTCGAACATCCGCGCGAAGTGCTGCGCCAAGCGGCGCGTATCGGCGACCATGTCATCGTATCCATCGCCAACTTCGCCCACTGGCGCGCGCGCATGGACTTCCTGCGCAGCGGCCGCATACCGCGCCCGCAAGTGCAAACGCCCGGCTGGGCCGACAGCGAGATACTGCGCCCCTGCTCGATCCGAGATTTCGCTGAATTGGCGCGCGACATGCGCTTCACCATAGAAAGCGCGGTGCCGCTCAGCGGCGGGCGCGCCGGCGCGCCGTTCGCGCAGAAGCTCTGGCGGCCCAACTGGTTTGCGGAAGAGGCCGTGTTCCTGCTCGCGCCATGAAGCGACTGATCGTTTGCTGTGACGGCACCTGGGAGCGCATTTATCGCGGCGCGCTTACCAATGTCGCGCTGGCTGCGCGTTCGATCGCGCCGCGCGACGCGCGCGGCCAGCCGCAGATCGTCTATTACTCCGCCGGCGTCGGCGCCTCGCTCGGGGGCCTCAGCATTTGGGACGGCATGACCGGCGCCGATCTCGATCAGCACCTGCTCGACGCCTACCTCTTCCTCAACTTCAACTACGAACCCGGAGATCAGATCTACTTGTTCGGCTTTTCGCGCGGCGCCTACACGGTTCGCAGCCTCGCCGGACTCCTGCGCAAATGCGGCGTCCTGCGGCGTGAGCAGGTCAATCAGGCCGGAGCCGCGCTTCAACTCTATCGCGACCGCCGCATTGGCGTCGACAGTTCGGCCGCCGCGCACTTCCGATACGCTAACGCCATCGCCTGGCCGCGCGTGGACAAGACGGCGATGCAACTTGGCGCGCCAACCGCGGAGCTGCGCATCCGCTATCTTGGCGTCTGGGACACGGTCGGCGCGCTGGGCATCCCGCATGTGCTTCCCTTCGCCGTCGGCTTGAACAGGCGATATCAGTTTCACGACACGTCGCTTTCACGCGCCGTCGAGTTTGCGCGCCACGCCGTGGCGATCGACGAGAAGCGGGCGGCGTTTGCGCCGACGCTCTGGGGCAATTTGCACAAGCTCAACACGCCCGGCGCACCGCCGCGCGTGCTGCAAAACTGGTTTCCCGGCGATCACGGCGGCGTCGGCGGCGGCGGGAATGCGCAAGGGCTCTCCAACTGCGCGCTGCTCTGGGTGATCGAGGGCGCCGAGCAAGCCGGCCTATCCTTGCTGCGCGAGCCCGGCGGTGTGATTTCCGGCTGCTTGGCGGACATCGATCCGATCGATGCGCCGCTGGAAGCCGCGAAGGGTTTCTCGGTGACGACGCTGATGGGCTCGCGCTGGCGGATGGGCCTGCACCGCTTCGAAGACGTCCACGAAACGGCGCGCCTGCGCTGGATGGCGAACGCAAGCTACCGGCCGGCGCCGCTTTGCAAATTCGCCCACGACATCGACAAAGCCGTGCGCAGCGAGCGCGCGGCTTGAGGCGTCACGCGCGCCGCGACGCCACCCAATCGTTCACCAGGCTTTCGGTGACCGAGAGCGGCGTCGAGCCGTTCACGAGAATGGTGTCGTGGAAGCCCTTGATGTCGAAGCGCTGACCAAGCGCCGTGCGAGCGTGGTCGCGCATGCGGTTGATGGCCTGGCGGCCGACCATGTAACCGCACGCCTGCCCCGGCCACACGCAATAGCGTTCGATTTCCGTGGTGATCGACGAACGCTGATCGCCGGTGACCGCATACATGGAATCGATCGCCTGCTCGCGCGTCCAGCGCTTGGCATGCAGACCGGTGTCGCACACGAGCCGTGACGCGCGGAAGGCGGCCGATTGCAGGTAACCGACCTTGCCGAACGCATCGTTGGCGTACATGCCCATCTCGTCGGCCAGCTGTTCGGCGTAGAGCGCCCAGCCCTCGGCGTAGGCATTGAAGCCCAGAATCGCGCTGCGGATGAACGGCAAGCCGCCGGCTTCCTGGGAGATCGAGATCTGCCAGTGATGGCCGGGGATGCCTTCGTGGTAGGTGAGCGTCGGCAGCGTGAATTTCGGCACCTCCGCTGTGTTGCGCAGGTTGATGTAATAGGCGCCCGGACGCGAGCCATCGAGCGCGGCATTCTGATAATACCCGCCCGGAGCGCCGTCCTGCGTGAACACCGGCACCCGCTTGATCTGCAGGTCGGCGCGCGCCAGCGTGTTGCACATCTCCGGCATGCGTGCACGGATCACCTGCACCTGACGATTGAGATCGGCGAGTAGCCGGTCGCGCCCGGCGTCGGTATTGGGATAGAGTTGATCGGGGCGAGAATAGAGCGAATGCACGCGCTCCGCGACGCTGCCGTGCGTCATGCCCTGCGCCTTGAGGATGGTGTCCATTTCCGCCGTCAGCGACTGGATCAGGTCCAGGCCCATCTGGTGGATTTCGTCCGGCGACATCGACGTCGTCGTGTTCGCGGTGAGCGCCGCGGCGTACATCTCCGCACCGCGCGGGAGTTTCCAGATTCCGGCGTCGTGCGTGGCGCGCGGCTTCAACGCCGTGAGCGCGTCGATCTGGCGTTGATAAGCGGGATAGATTTCGTCGTGCACGATGGTCTGCGCGCGTTGCGCCAGCGTGTGCCTGTCGGCAGCGGAAATCGACGCCACATTGCCGAGCTTCTGTACGAACGACGCTACCAGGACGTTCTGCGCCGGCGCCGGTGCGATGAAGGCGCGCAATTGCGGGATCGCGCCCTTCTTGCCGCTCTCGCCGGGGCCGGGATCGCGTTCGATGGTGAAATCCGGCGGCACGACGCCGGAGGCGACATCTGCATTGAGAACTGCGACTTCCTGGTCGAGCACGCGCGCATAAGCTGAAAGGCGCGACAGATAGGCATCAGCATCATCGCGGTTCGCGACTGTGTGTTGGCTGGCGAGGAAGTCGGGCAGGTTGGCGTACGAACCGGTAAGCTGGGTGAGCACGTATGGGGCGGTGGCGCCGCCGCCATAGTCGAACGCTGACGCGGCGTTCGCTTGCTGCAATGCCGTTGCGACGACGTCATAGCTCACTTTGCCTGCGTTCGAGAGGGAGTCGCGTCCGAGCCGCTGGAGATCGGCCACCGCCTGCTGCGAAAGCTGAAGGCGGTGATGAGAAGCCTCCTTGGAGGCGTCCGTCAGGCGATCCTTGAAGCGGCCGCCTGCACGCTGCTCGGTCACCGCAAGACTGGTCGCGAATTCCGGCGCCTCATGCAGGAACTGCGTGGAGATGCGATCGAGCAGCGCGTTGAGTTGCGTGTCGCCTGCCCCGGCCGCGCCGCCTTGTTGATTGCAGCCTGAGGCCAGAATGGCGAGGCCCGCTGCCGTCGCCGTCAGCACCGCGCGCCGAGTCGTATCCATGTGTTCCCCTTCCTTCGTTTCGAGCTTTGGATCGCCGTCACGCATGTTGGCGCGACGCAACCCATTCGTTGACCAGACTTTCTGTGACCGAGAGCGGCGTCGCGCCGTTGGTCAGAACAGTATCGTGGAAGCCCTTGAGATCGAAGTTTGCGCCCAAGGTCTGGCGCGCGTGATCGCGCATGCGGTTCAGCGCCTGACGGCCCACCATGTAGGAGCAGGCTTGACCAGGCCAGACGCAATAGCGCTCGATCTCAGTGGTCACTGAGGTGACCGGCTGGCCAGTGGCGCCGACCATCGATTGGATCGCCTGCTCGCGCGTCCAGCGTTTGGTGTGGATGCCGGTATCGCAAACGAGCCGCGACGCGCGAAATGCCGCCGATTGCAGATAGCCGAGCTTGCCCAGCGGATTGCTGGCGTAGACGCCCATCTCGTCGGCGAGTTGCTCCGCATAGAGCCCCCAGCCCTCGGCATAACCTGAGAAGAACAACAGCGCTTGGCGAATGAACGGAATCGATCCCGACTCTTGTGCGATGGAAATCTGCCAGTGATGGCCGGGGATGCCTTCGTGATAGGTAAGCGTGGGCAGCGAGAATTTCGGCCACTCCGAGGTATCGCGCAGGTTGATGTAGTAGGTCCCCGGTCGCGAACCATCGAGAGCGGCGTTCTGATAGTAGCCGCCCGGGGCGCCCTCCTGCGTATAGACCGGGACCCGCTTGATCTGCAGGTCGGCGCGCGCCAGCGTGTTGCACACTTCCGGCATGCGCGCGCGAATGGCCTGCACTTGCCGATTGAGATCGGCGAGCAATTGCTCCCGTCCGGCGTCGGTGTTCGGGTAAAGCTGGTCCGGACGCCGATTCAGGGCGACAAGCCGCTCTGACACCGTGCCGCGGCTCATGCCCTGCGCTTTGAGGATCGTATCCATTTGCGCGTTGAGCGATTGCACCAGATCCAGCCCCATCTGGTGAATCTCGTCGGCTGGCGTCGTGGCGGTCGTCCAGGTTTTGAATGCAGCCGCATAGAGCGCGTCGCCGTGCGGCAACTTCCATACGCCCGCATCATGGGTGGCGCGCGGCTTCAGCGCCGTGAGCGCATCGATCTGGCGTTGATAGGCTGGGTAGATTTCGTCGTGCAGGATAGTCTGCGCGCGTTGCTTCAGCCCATTCTTGTCGGACGCATTGATCGCATTCACGCCGTTGAGCTTTTCGGCGAAGGTAGTCACCAGCACGTTCTGCGCGGGCGCAGCGGCAATAAAGGCGCGCAGTTGCGGGATTGCGCCCTTCTTGCCTGTTTCACCGGCGCCCGCATCGCGCTCGATGCAGAAATCCGGCGGAATGACGCCGGCGGCAACATCGGTATTGAGCACGGCGATTTCCTGATCAAGCTGACGCGCATACGCGGAGAGTCGAGCCAGATAGGCATCGGCGTCATCCCGCGAATGCACCTGGTGCTGGCTTGCGAGGAAGTCCGGCTGACCGGTGTAGGAGCCGGTTAGCTGCGTGATCACATAGGGCGCCTGGGCGCCGCCGCCGTAGTCAAAGGCGGCCGATGCGTTGTTGTTTTCGAGCGCGGTCAGCTCGACATCGTAGCTCACCTTGCCGCGCGCGGTGAGCGAATCGCGATTGAGTGCGCGCAGATCGCGCACCGCCTGTTCTGACAGCGCCAGGACGC
>JAFEDV010000047.1 GCA_018241475.1 Pseudomonadota bacterium
CCACCAGGAGCCCGCCCCGGTGGCGATTGACGATATGCTTGACGATGGCGAGTCCTAACCCGGTACCGCCACGCTCAGCGCTCACCTCCCGCTCGGCTCGAAAAAAGCGCTCGCCCAGGCGCGGCAGAAAGTGGCGGGCAATGCCGGGACCGCAGTCCTCGACCCGGACATAAGCGTAGGAGCGGTTGGCCGCCGCCGGCGGGGCCAGCAGTGCAATTCGGGCGGCCTCCGGCCAGCGGCGACCGGCCTTGGCGATGACGTCGTCGCGATCCCCGGCTTCCCCGACCTCGACCACCACCCTTCCGTCCGGCGGCGTGTATTTGATGGCGTTGTCCACAAGGTTCTGGATGACCTGGGTGAGCTGGAAGCGCTCGCCGACGACAGCCACAGCGCCATCTGGCAGGCGCAGATCGATGCCAACCGTCCGATCCTGGGCGACCCCGGCCAGCGCATCGACGGTTTCGCGCGCCACTTGCACAAGATCGGCGCGGTCAGAGGGCGGGATATGCTCGTCGAGTTCGATGCGCGAGAGCGAGAGCAAATCTTCGATCAGTCGGCGCATGCGGTCGGCCTGGACCTGCATCATCTTGAGGAAGCGGTCGCGCTCGACAACGTTATCGCGCGCGAGGCCGGCGATGGTCTCGATGAGCAGCGTAAGCGAAGCGAGAGGCGTGCGCAGCTCGTGGCTGGCGTTGGCGAGAAAGTCGGCGCGCATGCGCTCGGTGCTGAAGCGCGCGGTCTGATCGTGAAAGACGAGCATGGCGGCGCGTTCGTTGCCCCAGGTCATCGGCGAGATCGAACAGCGCGTATGGCGCTCCACTTGCGTCGATGTCTCGTATTCGACCGTACTGGTTTCGCCGGAGCGGATGGCGGCGTTGGCAGCTTCCAGCACGTCGGGATAGCGCAGGATCGAGGAGAGATACTGACCGCGCATCTCGAACCGCATTTGCCGGCGGGCGGCGGCGTTGGAGCCGGCGATGCGGCCGCTTTCATCGACGAGCAGCGCCGGATCGGGCAGCGCTTCAAGCAGCGGCGTCAGCTCGGCTAGGCCGACCAGCTCCGCCTCGTCCGCGCGCTGCGCGATGACGGTGCGTCCCGTTTCCCGAAACGCGCGCCACGCCAGAAAACACGCTGCCGCGGCGATCAGCATCAAGACAGCGGCAGCGGATCCGATGGCGAACGCCGCGGCGATGGCGAGCGCCGCGGCCAGCAGCGCTGTCCACACTGCGACGGGCACCCGATGGAGCCGCCATCGCCAGATCGCCGAGCGATTCATGAGCAGATGCGGTTTAGCGCGACGAACCGCCTCTGCAAGCCGACGAACGACAGGGCCAACAGTCCATGTGACGATGTGCGAACGACAAATCTACGCAAGACTATCGCCACGGCCGTCGGCGCTCGCTTATAAGCGGCTCAGGTGGGGCCGCCGCGACAGCTTCCGGTTGCCTCAATATCAGCCGGAGGAACCGAATGATCGCGATGACACGGCGCACGATGGGCGCCTCTTCCCTTGCGCTGTTGGCGGGTTGCGCCACACAGACAACCACGCCCGCTCCTGCGCCAACCCCGGCCCCTGCGCCGGCTCCGCACGCGCAGATTGGCGCCTGGGGCGTCGATCTCAACAATCGCGATGTGACGGTGAAGCCCGGCAACGACTTCTTCAAGTACGCCAACGGCACTTGGCTGCGGAACACCCAAATCCCGGCCGACCGCACCCGCTGGGGCGCCTTCGACATCCTGCGCGACAAGTCCGACCGCGACACCCGCGCCATCATCGAGGAAGTCGCCCACGCCGGCGGCGCGCCCGGCACGAACCAGCAGAAGGTCGCCGACCTCTACAATTCGTATATCAATCAGGACGCAATCGATCAGCTGGGCCTTGCCCCGGTGCAGCCGGAGCTCGATCGCATCAATCGGCTGCAGACGCATGAGGACGTGGTGCGCCTGATGGCGGATCCCGCGGTCTCGGTGAGCGGGCCGATCGCGGTCTATATCGGCCTCGATGAGCGCAACCCCGATCGCTACATCCCGATCATGACCCACTCAGGCCTCGGCCTGCCCGAGCGCGAATATTATCGCCGCACCGACGGCCAGTTTCCCCAGCTCCGCCAGCAGTATGAAGCGCATGTTGCTCGCATGCTGGGCCTTGCGGGCCAAAGCGACGCCACTGCCAAGGCGCATCGCATCATGGCGCTGGAAACGGCGATCGCCGAACGTCATTGGCCGATCGCCGACCGCCGCGACCGCACGCGCACCTACAATCTGAAGACCCGCACGCAGGTGAAGGCGCTGGCGCCGCGCTTCCCGTGGGATGCGGCCTTCGATGCCTGCGGCCTGGGCAATCAGCAGGAAGTGGTCATCAGCGAGCTGAGCGCGATGGGCCCGCTGGCGCAGCTGTTCATGCGCACGCCGGTTTCGACCTGGCGCGAGTATCTGGCCTGGCACCTGGTTCGCAACAACGCCCCGGTGTTGCCGCGCACCATCGACAACGCCAACTTCGAGTTCTACGGCAAGACGTTGAACGGCCAGCCGCAACAGCGCGAGCGCTGGAAGCGCGGCGTCGACAACGTCAACGGCTCGCTCGGCGAAGCGATCGGACAAATCTATGTCGAGCGGCATTTCCCGCCGGCGGCCAAGCAGGAAATGCTCGAACTGGTCGAGAACCTGCGCCGCGGCTATGCCGACCGCATCGCCAATGCGCACTGGATGACGGCGGACACCAAGACCGCCGCGCAGGAAAAGCTGCGCCTGTTCCGCCCGAAGATCGGCTACCCGGATCGCTGGAAAGACTACTCGGCGCTCGAAATCCGCAGCGGCGACGCATACGGCAACGCCAAGCGCGCGCAGGTGTGGAGCTGGAACTACGATCTTGCCCGCCTCGGCCGCCCAAGCGACCGCGACGAGTGGTTCATGACGCCCAATACCGTGAACGCCTACTACAACCCGGTGTTCAACGAGATCGTCTTCCCGGCGGCCATTCTGCAGCCGCCGTTCTTCGATCCGAACGCGGACCTCGCCGTGAATTATGGCGGCATCGGCGGCGTCATCGGCCACGAAATGGGTCACGGCTTCGACGACCAGGGCGCGAAGTCGGACGGCCACGGGGTGCTGCGCGATTGGTGGAGCGCTGCCGATGTGGCGGCGTTCAACGAAATCGTCGGCAGGCTTGCGGCGCAATACGACGCCTACACGCCGCTGCCAGGCATCCATGTGAACGGGCGCTTCACATCGGGCGAGAACATGGGCGACAATGGCGGCTTGCAGGTCGCGCACCGCGCCTATCAGCTCGCGCTCAACGGTCAAGCCGCGCCGGACATTGACGGGATCACCGCGGACCAGCGCTTCTATCTGGGCTGGGCGCAGGTCTGGGCGGCGCTCATCCGCGACGAGGCGCTGCGCAACCAGGTGCTGACCGACCCGCACTCGCCGTCGCAGTATCGCTGCAACGGCGTGGTGCGGAACATGGACGAGTGGTACGCGGCCTTCAACGTGCAGCCGGGCGATGCGCTTTATCTCGCGCCGGAGGCGCGCGTGCATATCTGGTAAGCGCCTAAGTCAACACGAACGATTGAAGGGGAGCGGAAACGCTCCCCTTCTTTTTTTGCGCTCTAGTGGAGGTTCGCGGCCGCCGCGGCCGCCATGTTGCGCGCGAGTTGTTCGCCGGTGACGCTGGCCTCGCCGGAGCGCGCCGAGATCAACACCAGCGAACCGCCTTTGCGGAAGGCAATCTGGGTCTGATAGCCGGGAAGATCGATAGCGATCTGCGCGGCGTCGCCCAGGCCATTGACCGCGGCGAGTGGCGTTTGGGTCTGGTGCGACCAGGCCGCAGCGATCGTTTGCATCTGCGCTTGTGGCGTGACGCCATGCAGGCTTTCGCTCGTGTAGAGGATGATCTCGCCGCCGCGCTTGCCGTCGGCGGAGTTGAATTCGCAACTGCCGGCAAAAGTGTCGAGACGCGGATAGCCGAAATGCTGCGCGCCGGCGCCGAAAATCTGCGCGCCATCGCCAATGAGCGCGCAGGCGGCGTTGTCGGCGGCGGTCGTGGGGCCGCCGTGGCCGCCCCCGGAACGGCCGCAAGCGGCGAGTGCGAGGGCGGCGACTACAATAATGGCTGCGGTTTTCATGGAGCGAGACCTACCGCCGGCGACACGGCAGGCAAGCAAAATCGCTTGGATGCGCTCAGCTCTTCAACGACCACAACCCGCCGCACTTTCACGCCCGCTACGGGCGCTCCAAAGCGTTGGTCTCAATTGAGACCGGTGATATTTTCGCTGGCGACCTGCCGCGAACGGCGAAGCGCCTCGTCAAGGAGTGGGCGCAGAGCCATCAAACGGAGCTGCGGAACAATTGGATACGCGCGCAGGCGGAAGGCGACTTGGAAAGGATACCAGGACCCGATGGTGCAGGCTGAATTTCCCATGGTTGACGTGTTGCGGGTGCGCGCACTCGACGGCCGCCGTTTGGCGCTTCGGTTCTCGGACGGCCTCGAAGGCGAGTTCGATTGCGCGCGCATACTCGCAAAGGATGGGCCCATGGTGCAGCCGCTGAAGGATGCGGCGTACTTCGCGCGCGTGTTTATCGAAGAAGGCGCGCCAACTTGGCCAAACGGTTTCGATCTCGATCCGATAGCGCTGTACATTCAGTTGCGCGACGCCGGTGCTCTAAGGCCGGAAGGAGTGGCGGCGGAGTAAGGTCAAGCGGCAGCTCTGATTCGGCTGCGCACGGGCCGCGGCACCACACTTCACGATCTGGTGCTGTGCGGTGCAACCGCCGAATTGGGTAGCCTATGAGGTAACTGATGATCCGCTCTTCACCGGAGGCAATCTGAGCGCCTGTCGGGTTCGGAATTGAGCGCACCCCTATCCGGTCTCCTAGCACAATAGCGATCTTAGCAGGGCGTCAGCGGTTCCTTGCCTCAAAGCCCCTTGATGATCTCGTCAGTCATTTTCTTGGCGTCGCCAAACAGCATCATGGTATTGTCGCGGAAGAAGAGTTCGTTTTCGACGCCGGCATAGCCGCTCCCCATGCCGCGCTTCACGAAGAGCACGGTCTTCGCCTTCTCCACGTCGAGGATCGGCATGCCGAAGATCGGGCTCTTCGGATCGGTTTTCGCCGATGGGTTGGTGACGTCGTTGGCGCCAATCACATAGGCGACGTCGGCTTGGGAGAATTCGTTGTTGATGTCTTCGAGTTCGAACACTTCATCGTACGGCACATTGGCTTCGGCGAGCAGCACGTTCATGTGGCCGGGCATGCGGCCGGCGACGGGATGGATGGCGTACTTCACCTCGACGCCCTCCTTCTTCAGCATGTCGGCCATTTCGCGTACGCTGTGCTGGGCTTGCGCGACGGCCATGCCGTAGCCTGGCACGATGATCACCTTCGAGGCGTTCTTCATGATGAACGCGGCGTCGTCGGCGCTGCCTTGCTTGACGGGACGCGTTTCCTTGGCGCCGGTGGCAGTGCCTTCAGCGACGCCGAAGCCGCCGAGGATCACAGAAATGAAGCTGCGGTTCATCCCCTTGCACATGATGTAGCTGAGGATGGCGCCCGATGAACCGACCAGCGCGCCGGTGATGATCAGCGCGACGTTTTCCAGCGTGAAGCCGAGCGCGGCCGCCGCCCAACCCGAATACGAGTTGAGCATCGAGACGACCACCGGCATGTCGGCGCCGCCGATGGGGATAATGAGCAGCACGCCGATCAGCAGAGACAAGCCCGCAATGGCCCAGAAATGCCATTCGACCGTGCCGCTCGCCTGCACCATCAGGAAGATCATCACGACGATGGCCAGCGCGAGCGCGATGTTGATGGCGTGGCGCGCCGGCAGAATGATCGGCGCGCCGGACATGTTGCCGTTCAACTTGGCGAAGGCGATGACCGAGCCAGTGAAGGTGACCGCGCCGATGGCGCAGCCTACGGAAAGTTCGATCAGCGACTGCAGCTTGATGCCCTGCGGGCCGGCGACGCCCAAGGGAAGCGCAATGTGAAAGCTTTGCGGCGCGTGGAAGGCGGCGGCCGCCACGGCGACAGCGGCGAGGCCCACGAGCGAGTGAAACGCCGCCACCAGTTGCGGCATCGCCGTCATCTTGATCCGGCGCGCGATGAACGCGCCGATCGATCCACCGACTGCGATGGCGCCGGCGATGATGGCGAGCGTCGCCGCATCCGGGCCGATCAGCAGCAGCGTGACGCCGATGGCGATGGCCATGCCGATCATGCCGAAAATGTTGCCCTGCCGGCTGGTTTCCGGACTCGACAGACCGCGCAGCGCGAGAATGAAGAGCACGCCCGAGGCGAGATAAAGAATGGCCGCCCAGTTGGAAGTCATGTCGCCCCTTAAGCCCTGTCTATCTGTAGCGCCGCCAGCGGAACCAGCCGGAAAGCATGGTGGCGATCGGCGCGGCGAAGAACACCAAGGCCGCCGCCCATGTCGGCCAGTGACGGAGTTCGGTCGCGTCGATGAAAGCCAGCAGATTGCCGACAATCGGCACGAAAGCGAGGAAGAAGCCGATGAACGCGGAAGGCCAGGCGCTCAGACCGGTGGAGTGCTGCACGTAATCACTGACAAAGTTGATCTGCAGCAGGCAGAGTGCGAGCCAGATCACGGCGATGACGCAGCCGACGCCGGCGCAGCCGCTCACCTGGAAGGTGAAGCGGCGCATGTCGTCACGGGCGCGCGCGCGATCGAATGTCTGGGCCTGCGCCGGCGGTCCATCGTCATGCAGCTGAGCGAGCGCGTTCTGCGCGGCGCGCCGCATTTCATCGTCGTTGACCTGCTCATCTTCCATCGCGGCCATGACGTCGGCCTCGAAGGCTTCGACGAC